>JAIQGH010000053.1 GCA_020072655.1 Terriglobia bacterium
CACGCACATGGATGCTCCCCGCCACTTCGACCCCGCGGGGAAGAGCATCCGGATCGGCAAGGCGGGAACTCCGGAACTGGTTCAGATTGGCTGAGATTCACCCCTCCGACACGTACACAGCTTGGACAAATGCGGTCAAAGCAGGGTAGAGTTCGCCCTTTGCAAGCAGCACTGGCCCCAATCATGGCAGAACAATCCAATATCCCCGCAGAACTCCTCCAGGCCATCCAGCGCGGCGAAGCCCGGGTCGTGGACCTTACCCACACCCTGGGCCCGCAGGCGCCGTTTTGGCGGGAGGGAAACGCTCCCTCTCCATTTCACGCCAAAGACACCGCGACCTACCGGCGCGACAGCTACTTCGGGCGGGAAATCCAAATCCCCGAGCATTCCGCCACGCACATGGATGCTCCCCGCCACTTCGACCCCGCGGGGAAGAGCATCGATCAGCTTGCCGTCGAGAATTTCCTGACGATGGCGGTGGTCGTGGATGTTTCCGCCGCGGTGCGCTCCAACCCCGATTATCGCGTGACCGTTGCGGACCTCGAGAATTGGGAAAAAGCCCACGGTCCCATGCCGCGCGGATGCCTGGTCCTCCTGAACACCGGATGGGCGTCACGCTGGCCTTCAGAAAAGCAATTCATGAACCAGGATGCGGAGGGCGTGAGGCACTTTCCTGGTTACTCGCTCGGGGCTGCCCACTACCTGCTTGAGCACGTGCATCCTGTGGGCCTCGGGATCGACACTTCGAGTATCGACTATGGCCCCTCGAAGGACTTTGAGGTGCATCGCCTCACCATGTTCGCCGGCCTCTATCATCTCGAGAATGTTGTGCACTTGGAGGAACTTCCCCCTACCGGCGCCGCCGTCATCGCCTTGCCCCTGAAGCTGGAAGGCGGTTCCGGCAGTCCGGCGCGCGTGCTGGCGCTGGTCCCCAATGAGCCGCCAGCCAGACGCTGAATTCCCATGCCTGAACTCCCGGAAGTTGAAACGGTTGCCAGGGGTCTGGAGAGGCGCGCTCTGGGACGACGCATCGCGAAAGTGGAAGTGAGCCACGCCTCCGTCATCGTCGGTTCTGCGGAAGAGTTCGCGAACACGGTTTCCGGCCGTGTCATCTCCGCCCTGCGGCGCAAAGGCAAAGCGCTCGGGCTCGAACTGCGCTCGGAGGACGGAGCCTCGACGCGCTTCCTTCTTGTGCGGCTCGGCATGACGGGCCAGTTCGTGGTGAGGGCAAGTGCCGCGCCCTTGGAGAACCATACGCATGTCCGGCTAGTGCTCGACGACGGCCGTGACGAAATCCGCTATCGAGATGTTCGCCGCTTTGGGCGGCTGAGATGTTGCACGGCGGAAGAACTCGATGCCGTCTTTGCCACGCTCGGGCCGGATGCGCCGGAAATCCGCGAGGAGGAATTCTCCGCGGCATTACGCGGGCGGCGTGGCGCCATCAAAAGCTGGCTGATAAATCAGCGAGTGCTCGCCGGGCTCGGGAATATCTATGCCGACGAAGCACTCTACGCCGCGCGGATTCACCCGCTCACGCAGGCCGGTCGCTTGTCGTCCCAAGCCGCCCGGAAACTTCTCCGCTCCATCAAGAGGGTGCTGGCGCGGGCGCTCAACTTCGGGGGCACCAGCTTCCGCGACTACCTGGGCGCCGACGGCGAGCCGGGTGAATTCCTGGAGAAGCTGAACGTCTACCAGCGGACCGGTGAGCGTTGCCGCCGCTGCCAAGCGAAAATCCGCCGCATCGTGATCGCCGGCCGCAGCAGCCACTTTTGCCCGCGCTGCCAGCCGCGGCCCCGCCGCCCCGCCCTGATGCACAGCCCCCGGGTACCCACCCCACATCTTGTCAGGGACTGAGGAACCGGTTGGCCGGTTGGGTTTCCGTTACCCCGTTGTCTCCGCTCTATATTGCTGTTTTTTGAAGTCATTCTGGTATAATCGCCCCGTTCATGGCGGTCTTGGCAGTCTCGCTCGTCGTCCTGTGAGCTTCTGGGACGCGTCCAAGGCGTCTGACCTCCATGCTTTTCAAAACCTTCAGCGCCGCCGTTTTCGGGATCGATGCCTACCTCGTTGAGGTTGAAGTCGATATCTCGGCCGGCAACGCGAACTTCATGACCGTCGGCCTGCCGGACGCCGCCGTGCGCGAGAGCCGCGAGCGCATCAAGAGCGCCATCAAGAACTGTGGCCTGGATTTTCCCTTCCAGAACATCACCGTCAACCTCGCGCCCGCCGACGTGAAGAAAGAAGGCTCGGGCTTCGATCTTTCCATCGCGCTGGGAATCTTGGGTACGACGGGTGTGCTGCTCAAGCCCGATCTCAAGAACTACCTGTTCCTCGGCGAATTGGCGCTCGACGGCGGGCTGCGGCCCATCAAAGGCGCGCTGTCGATAGCCGGCATGGCGCGGCAGAAGGGTATTCGGAAGTTAGTGGTGCCGCGGGAAAACGCTTGCGAGGCGGCCGTCGTGCAGGACGTGGAAGTCTACGCCATGCGCTCACTGCCCGAAGTCATGGATCTGGTCAACGAAACCCGCCCCTTCACACCGGCGAAAGTGAACACCGCAGAGGTGCTCGCAGCGGCTGCCCAGTACGCGGTGGACTTCCGCGACGTCAAGGGCCAGATTCACGCCAAACGCGCCATCGAGGTCGCTACCGCCGGCGGGCACAATATTCTGATGATCGGTCCGCCCGGCGCGGGCAAGACGATGCTCGCCAAGCGCATTCCGACGATCCTTCCTCCCCTCACTTTCGAGGAGGCGATTCAGACGACGAAGATCCATAGTGTGGCCGGAGTGCTCGAGCCCGGGCTGGGCCTGGTCGGCACGCGTCCCTTCCGCGCGCCCCACCACACGATTTCCGATGCCGGTTTGATTGGCGGCGGCGCGGTGCCCCGCCCCGGCGAAGTTAGTCTGGCCCACAACGGCGTGCTTTTTCTCGATGAATTACCGGAATTCCAGCGCAACGTGTTGGAAGTCATGCGACAGCCGATCGAGGATGGTACGGTGAGCATTGCGCGGGCCGCCATGTCGCTGACTTTTCCCTCCCGTTTCATGCTGGCGGCCGCGATGAACCCTTGCCCGTGCGGATTCTTCAATGATCCTTCGCGCGAATGCACTTGCACCCCGCCGCAGATCCAGCGCTACGTCTCAAAGATTTCTGGTCCGCTGCTCGACCGCATTGATATTCACATTGACATGCCGGCGGTCAAATATCGCGAGCTGCGCGAGGATGCGAGCGGCGAAGGGTCGGAGCAGATTCGCGCCCGTGTTATCGGCGCGCGCGATCGCCAGCTACGCCGCTACCAGGGAGAAAAGATCTACTGCAACGCCCAGCTCAGCCCGCGCCAGATCCGCAAATACTGCAATATCTCCGTCGAATGTGAACGCCTGCTGGAAAGTGCCATGACCCGCCTGGGCCTCTCGGCGCGCGCCCACGACCGCATCCTCAAAGTCTCGCGCACCATCGCCGACCTCGACGCCGCCGAAGCGATCAGCACCACGCACATCTCCGAGGCTATCCAGTACCGCTCGCTCGACCGCAATTACTGGGCGTAGTATCCTGTTGGGGGAAGCGGACGAAGGAGAAATACGTTGGGACTGACAGTTCTCGAGGTTGAAGTCGGAAATCCCGCGAACCCTGAGGTCGCCGAAAAGATCGAATTTCTGGTCGATTCGGGAGCCATCTATTCCGTCGTGCCCACACCGCTCTTGGAAGGGCTGGGCATCCGGCCGCTGGCGACGCAGGACTTCCGCCTGGCCGATGGTTCCAAGATCGTCCGGAAAAAGGGAGGGGCGTTCTTCCGATATGGGGCCCGAGTAGGCGTGGCTGACGTTATTTTCGGTGAAGAAGGCGACAGCACGTTACTGGGCACCTTCACCTTGGGGGCACTGGGCCTGTCGCTGGACCCTCTGCGCCGCGAGTTGAAACCCTTGCCCATGCTTTTGGCGCGGCTCTCCATTACGCTTTGAGCGTTGGCCTCAGTGAGACCGTCGGCCGGCAAATGCGCAGCTTGCGCCGGATATAGACGGAGCGTATCAGGAGGGGCAACAGCAAGCTGATGCCTAATGAATCTGCGGTGGTCTCAGGCCCGCCGCCCCGCAGCGAAGATGGCGTGGACTTGACGCTGATTCGCTGGATGTTGTCGCTTACTCCCGCCGAACGTCTTCAAGTTCTTCAAAACAATGTGCGCTCAATTCTGCGGCTGCGCGGTGAAGAAACGGATTGCTGAACGTTCTGCGGTACGGCCTCGCGGCCTGTTTCCTGTATAATCAAACCTCTGTTGCGCCGTAGTTCGGGGAGGAGCCAGAGTCTCATTCAGACAGGCAGAAAGCGGTCGGTTCGAGCGGGGGGCATCGACATGGCACAGCACATGGTAAATTGCGTTCTCTTCAAGCAGGAACTCCCCGGGCTCGATGAGCCGCCCTGGGGGGGCGAACTCGGCCAGCGTATCTACGAAAACGTTTCGCAGCAGGCCTGGAACCTGTGGCTCGACCACCTGCGGATGCTGATCAACGAGTACCGCCTGATGCCCGCCCTGAAAGAGCACCAGGAGATCATCGCCCAGCAGATGGAGAAGTACTTTTTCGGCGGCGGCGCGCAGTTGCCTCCCGGTTATGTCCCGCCGCATAAGTGACGGGCCGGAGCCTCACGCAAGTTGACAGAGCCGATTGTCGAACTTCGCGGCGTCACGAAGCGTTATGGAAAGCACGTAGCGCTGGATGATTTCTCGCTTGTCGTCCAGCGAGGCGAATTCATCACCCTGCTCGGCCCGAGCGGCAGCGGCAAGACGACCATCCTCCGTCTTGTCGCCGGATTCGAACAGCCGCAGGCGGGTCAAGTCCTCATCCAGGGCCAGGACGCCGCGGGCCTTCCTCCTTACGTTCGCGACGTCAACACCGTCTTCCAGCACTTCGCGCTGTTCCCGCACCTCGACGTGTTCCATAACGTGGCGTTCGGCCTCGATCAAATGAAATTGACACGAGACGAAATCCGCCATCGCGTCAAAGCGATCCTCGACCTCGTCGAGTTGCCCGGGAAGGAGGACCGCTACCCGAGCCAGCTCAGCGGCGGCGAGAAGCAGCGCGTGGCGCTGGCGCGCGCCCTGGTGCTCGAACCCTCCGTGCTTCTGCTCGACGAACCCTTGGGGTCGCTCGACGAGAAGCTCCGCAAGCAGATGCAAGTCGAGTTGAAGCGGCTCCACGAACGGCTGAAGATCACTTTCATCTTCGTGACCCACGATCAGGAAGAAGCCCTGGTGATGTCCGACCGCGTGGCCGTGCTCAATCGCGGGCGTCTCGAACAGGTCGGCACGGGCGAGGAAATCTACGAGCGGCCCCGCACGCGCTTCGTGGCGGAGTTCATGGGGGTCGAGAACTTCTTCGAAGTCACGCTGGCCGCGCCGGCGGCGGAGGGCTGTCGGTGCGAAACGCGCAACGGCTTGACGCTCTGGGCGGCGGAGGGGAACGGAGCGCCCGCGGGCGCGACGGCCACCCTCGCCGTGCGTCCGGAGGCCCTGCGCCTGTCGCTCGCGCCGCTCAATCCGGCGGCGCCGAATCTTCTGGCGGGCGAAGTCGTGGAAGTCATCTACGAAGGCGGGAGCCGGCGGTGGGTCATTGCCTTGTCAGGCGGCGGACGCATCGTGGCGCGCGACGCGAACTCGCCGGGTGGGGGCGCGGGGCCGATCGGGACCGGGCAAAACGTTTACGTCTGCTGGGATCCGGGCCGCAGCCTCATCTTCACCGATTAGGGTAGTGGGTCAATTTGATGTAGCGGGGGCTTCACGCCGCCATTGGGGGAGGTAAACTCGCCGCAACGGCATCAATCTGACCCACCGGTCAGTTTATCTGCATCTGGCTTTGGAGCCCAAGCAAGCGTATGATGTGGGTATCCCAAAACCGGCCCGTGGGTCGGAATCTGCCCAAATCAAGAGGAACTTGCTCATGAGTGAAAGGAAGTACCGCCAGAGAGGCTACCAGGATTCGGGCCGTGACCGCGAGCCGCGCGAAAAGCGGCCGGGAAAGAAACCCGAAACCTTCGGACCGCGCATGCTCTCCATGCCGGGCAAGCGCGAGGTGATCCGCTGCGCCTCCTGCGCCACAATTCTGCCGCCCGGACTCGATTTGAGCGGCAAATGCCTGAAATGCGGCTTCGAGTTGCATAGCTGCAAGATGTGCGCCTACTTCGATACCTCGGCGCGCTTCGAGTGCACACAGCCCATCAAAGAGCGCATCCCGCGCAAGGACGCCCATAACAAGTGCCCGCTCTTCATGGTCCGCTCCACCATCGAGCGCGAAACCTCCACCTCTCGCCCCCTCGACGCCCGCTCCGCCTTCGAGAACCTCTTCAAGAAGTAGCGCCGGCCTTCAGGCCGGCACCTGGATGGCACACACATCGTTGCTCTTCACGATGTGTGCGAACCAAGCCCCCTGGACATAACCGCACACGTGGCCCACTGCGCTACGTATGCGGCACTCGTACCCTTCTTTAGCATTCGATGGGCGTTGACAGCCAATCGGTACCGCGTCACAATTCGGGCAACACACAACCTAAACGGAGCAGTCTTCTGGCTATTCGCCGTGAAAGGATGGGCTAGAATGAAGTCACCAGGATCTATATGTCGGATTGGGGTGTTCTACGACGGTTCCTTCTTTTCCCATGCTCAGCGGTACTTCTACCATGAGCGGAAGGTGGGATGGCTGAGCTTTCACCCATTCCATGCCTTCCTTGAGCACTTCATCAGCACGAAGGAACAGGGCTTTGCCAGCTACAAGGTCGTGTACGCCGCGTGGCACCAGGGGCTTTTCTCGACAAGAGACACGACGGAGGAACAACTCCGCTCTGAGCGCCGCCTTTACCACGACCTTCTCCACGCGGGAGTCGAGCCGAAGTATCTGCCCATGTCGCAGAGCAAAGAAGAAAAGGGGACGGATGTTGCCTTGGCGGTCGATGCCCTCCAGACTGGACTTGATGAAAAGATCGACGTCGCTGTGCTCGTCAGCGGCGACGGAGATTTCGTTCCGCTTGTTCGGACCCTTAACAAACAGGGTATTCGAGTTTTGGCCGTGTACTTCGACTTCACGGACAAGAGCGGAAGGAAGTGCTTCATCAACGAACGATTGCTGAATTGCTGCAACTACTCTGTGGACATCTCCGCGCTGGACAAAGACCGTGAGTTTCGGAGTGCCTTTAAGAGCCTGTTCCGAAGTCCAAGCGAATGGAAGAATAAGAAAGAAGATGGTCTACGAATGGACCCGGCAACTTAGCCCGACTCTCCGCCCCACTATCATTCGCAGACGTCAGGAAGCAAGTAGCGCAGCCTCGTTCGGTAAGGCCGCCGCTTTTTCCGTCGTCGCGCTTAACAGCCGCAGAGTCAAAAACCAACCCTGGGCGCTCTCGCACAGTCGGAGATCGGAGGGAAATCGCAATGAAGATGTCCTTGATCCCTTTGGCTATTGTGGCAGCATTTTCGTGTCTAGTGGCGTGCCAAGGTCAGATCACAAGCAATGTTCTTGAAAGGGTTTTGTTAATCCGGGGGCCTGTCTTTACTGGAACGGCCTTCACCATTGACGTGGAAGGACGACAATACCTCGTTACAGCTAAACACATGGTCGCAGGTCTGAAGGGCGAGGATACCATCCACATACTCAGGGACGGCGAATGGTCTCCCTTGAGGGTCACGGTATTGCGGTGCGATGATCCGATAGACATAGCCGTCTTGGTGCCTCCATCGCAATTGACGGTAGATTACCCGCTCGAGCCAACCTCTGGGGGATTGGCTGTTGGGGGAGATGCCTTCTTCGTTGGTTTTCCCGCCGGACCGGGGACCTCGGTCATTTTGCACAGTGGTTACCCCCTCGGTCTCGCTAAGAAAGCAACCGTCTCTGCCTTTGACCCACTACCCGATCATAAAGGCATGCGCATAGTCCTAGACGGATATAACAATCCAGGCTTTTCCGGGTCCCCCGTCGTCTTCCGTGACCTTAGCCAGAGTGGTTTGGTCTACAAGGTGGCGGCTGTACTAGTGGGCTTCAAGCCGGAGGGTGGTCCGGTACGAAAGGCCCAAGAGATCCGACCGGAACAGCTAACCCCAGAAGATCGGGCGCAATCCCGCATCGTCGAATATCAAGGACGATTGCTCAGGCTAGGGGAGGAAACTGGTAATTTCGTGAGGCTCAACACAGGTATTGCTATCAGCTACGACATAAGGCCAGCGGTGGTCTTGATCCACCAGCACCCAATCGGTCCGAAGGTGTCAGATAACTTTGAAATGAAGTGAGCGGGGTAGCGCAGCCTTGTTCGGTAAGGCTGCGGGTGTTTCGGTCGTCTCGCTTAACAGCCGCAGACTTACAGAACAACCGTGCGCCACCTTGCTTTGGGGCGGATTTTCGATGAAAATGCCATAAAGGGCAAACGTGCGGAGGTCAAAATGGTGAACCGGTATTCGCGGCGCGAGTTCCTGGAAAAATCCGCACTGGCGGGGCTGGGCGCGGCGGCGCTGGGCTCCGCGGCGGGGGCCGCCAATCCCATGCCCACGCGCGTGCTGGGCAAGACGGGCGCGCGGGTTTCGATTCTCGCCCTCGGGTGCGGCAGCCGCTTGCTGGCGTACGGCACCGAGGAAGCGGCGGTCGAGGCGTTGAATCTGGCTCTCGATTCCGGGATCAACTACCTGGATACAGCTTACGGGTACGGGCAGGGACGCAGCGAGAGCTGGGTGGGGCAAGTGGCCAAGACGCGGCGCAAAGAATTCTTCCTGGCCACCAAGATCGAGCCTCGGGATGGCTCGACGGCGCGGCGCATCCTGGAAGGCAGCTTGAAACGGTTGCAGACCGACCAGATCGATTTGATCCACGTGCATGCGCTGCTCGGCGCCGACGATCTGGCGAAGATCGAGGCCAAAGACGGCGTGCTGAACGCGCTGTATAAGATGCGCGAGGAAAAACTGACGCGATTCGTCGGCGTGACCTGCCACTACGACCCGGCGGTTCTGAAGACAGCCATCGAGCGGCATGACTTTGATTGCGTCCAGATGGCGCTGAACGCGGCCCTGCAAGGCATGACGGGAGGCGAGCACGGCATGGTGCTCAACCCGGCCATCAAGACGAGCTTCGAAGGGCTTGCTTTGCCTGCCGCCCGCCAGAAGAACCTGGGCATCCTGGCAATGAAGATCATGGGGCAGGAAGGGCTGCTGGGAACGGGTCCCGGGAAGAGTGATCCGGCGAAGCTCCTGCAATACACCTGGAGCTTGCCGGTGGCGGCGGCCGTGGTGGGCATGCCCAAGCCCAACATGATCCGGCAGAACGCCCTTTTTGCCAGGAGCTTCGTCCCCATGCCCAAAGACGAAATGCGCGATTTCTCCCGGCGCGTGAGCGGAGCCAATAAGCTGGCTCTCGATCTGCGATTCCGAGACCACGTGGACTGCTAGCCGCACATAGCCTTAACTGCCGCAGAGTTACAGAGCAACTCGGTGCTACCTTGCTTGCGCGCGTGCGACCGCGCGCTCTTGTAGCTTGTGCGCCGGCACGTCAGCAAGGGCTTCTTCGACGATCCCAAGCACGGTGGCAACCGGCAGACCATCGGCTGAAAGATTCTAAGGTTCGAGGGATGCGCGCGGAGCTTTCAGTCAGCCTTGAGGAATTCCGTGATAGCTCGTTCTGATGCAACCCTGAGCCAAATCACATCCGGCATCAGCATCTCAGACAAAATGTCATCAAGTCATTTATAATCAACAATTTGTCCGTACCCGTTCAACCCCAGTTTCCGACCGTTCGCTGCAAGCCCGACCGGTTTCGCAGGGGTTGGCTTGCTTCGTCTTGAGGGCGAGACGTAGGCTACGGGCGGCTGGAGAAAGTCTCGCGCAAACAGCGGGATCCGAAACTCTTGCCCCACACACGCCTCGCTTTGTTCGCAGCGCCGTGGTGTACGCATTCGTCATTTCTTAGCTGTCTGATTCCGGGGAGGGGACATGGGGATTCTTACCGTCGAGCCGAAGGCCAAGTCGCGCCGCAAATCCGAATTCCAAGTTATCCAACCAGAAACCACTTTCACCGGTGCGCCGATCAAGCCGTTGGCCAAAGGCCTGCCGAAGTGGACCGAGTCGCTCTGCCCGGAATGCCGGAAGGTCATCGACGCGCGCTTGTTCGAAGAGAACGGCGCTGTCTACATGCAGAAGACCTGCGCCGAGCATGGTGACTTCCGCGACCTGATCTACTCCGACGCCAAACTCTACCTGAAGATGGAGGAATTCGAATTCGGCGACAATCGCGGGCTGGAAAATCCCCAGCTCCCCGACGCCGTCACGTGCCCCGACGATTGCGGCATGTGCTCGCTGCACACTTCGCACACGGTGCTCTCGAACGTCGATCTGACGAACCGCTGCAACCTGACCTGCCCGGTCTGTTTCGCCAACGCCAACGTGCAGGGCTATCTTTACGAGCCGTCGTTCGAGCAATTGCGCGCGATGCTCCAGACGCTGCGCGACCAGCGCCCCGTGCCGAACCGCGTGGTGCAATTCTCGGGCGGCGAGCCGACCATCTACCCGCGCTTCCACGACGTGCTGCGCATGGCGACGGAGATGGGCTTCACGCACATCCAGTGCGCGACCAACGGCATCCTCTTCGCCGACCTCGAATTCGCCGAGAAGTCGCACGAAGCCGGCCTGCATACGCTCTACCTGCAATTTGACGGCGTCACCGACGATGTTTATCTGCGCACGCGTGGCGTGCGGCTGCTGGAAAAGAAATTGGCCGCCATCGAGAACTGCCGCAAAGCGGGGCTGAAGATCATCTTCGTCCCCACCATCGTCAAAGGCGTCAACGATCACGAGATCGGCGCGATGATCCGCCTGGCCATCGACAATGTTGATTGCGTGAGCGGCTTCAGTTTCCAGCCCGTCTGCTTCACGGGCCGCATCAACCGCCGCGAGCTCGAGGCCAAGCGCTTCACGCAATCCGACCTGGCGCACTGCGTCGCCGACCAGACCGGCCTGACCGACAAATACGACGACTGGTTCCCGCTCTCCTGCACCTCGCCGTTCTCGAAGCTCTTAACGGGCCTGCAGAACTACAACCGGCCCAACCTCACCTCGCACCCGCATTGCGCGATGGGGACGTATCTCTATGTCGATCCGCGCTCGAAGAAAGCGGTGCCCATCACCAAGTTCTTTGATATGCCCGCCATGCTGCGGGATATCGATCTGCTAGCGCGTGAGGCCCGCGGCGCACGGTTCAAGCTCTTCACCAAGATCAATGCCTGGCAGAAGCTCCGACGCCACTTCCGGCCCCAGTTCGCGCCGCCGGGCCTCACGTTCGAGCGCTTCCTCCAAACCCTCCAGGGGATGACCGACCATAGCCAGGGGCGTGGCGCGGGCGACGGCACGTTCACCTATAAGACCCTGCTCGTCGCCGGCATGCACTTCATGGACGCCTATAACTACGACATCGAGCGCGTCAAGCGCTGCGTCATCCATTACCCCGCCCCTGACGGCCGCGTCTATCCCTTCTGCACCTACAACTCCGGCCCCTGCTTCCGCGAGAAGATTGAGAAGGAATTTTCGGTCCCGTTCGATCTCAAAGCCGCCAAGTCCGCGCCGGCGAACGGGAACGGCAACGGCCTCGCGCAAGCTGAGAGCTTGTAGGGCGACTTCCACTTTCTGACGTTAGGGCACATAGGCTTTGATGTGCCTACGGACTGTAGGTGGAGGCCTTGCGTTTGCCGTTTTCGTTTGCAGCGCAACTCTTGCCTTAGGGAGATTGGCTCTTCCCTCGTCTCAAAATCGGCTAGGTCACAGACTGGTGAGCCAGCGGGGGCTGCGTTTTTCACTTGACAACGGGTTGTGAATGATGTACACAGTCTGTGTGAGTAATATTCACGACCCCGAAGGTGCGCAGCCCGACCTTGTCGGAATTCACGAGATTGCCCGCATGGCGGGGGTGACGCCACAAGCGGTGGTGAATTGGCGCACGAGATTCACAGACTTCCCGCAACCAGTGGCCGAGCTTCGATCCGGACCCGTATTTGCGCGCGAACAGGTCCGAAAGTGGCTGAGAAAAAGGAGAGTTCCAATGGCTACCGTCATCTCGACTATTAACCTAAAGGGCGGAGTCGGTAAGACAACGACAACCGTCGCCGTCGCCGAGTTCCTCGCCGGGGAATATAACAAGAACGTATTGGTTATCGACATCGACCCGCAGACCAACGCCACGGCAATGATGATTGGTGAGAAAAAGTGGCAGGAATTGAATGCAAACGGTCACACTCTCGCACAGCTGTTCAGAGACGCCCTAGACCCCGATAACAGGAGCTTCGACTTGGACAAGACAATTCAGCGAAGCGCCTCGAGCGTTGTTGCTGCAGCCTCCCGGCTATCGTTGATGCCCTCGAGCCTGGATTTGATTGCGTTACAGGACAAGATTGCGTCAATGCCAGCGGGGCAGTTCTATGCCCTAACACCTACGGACATCCTCCGCCGTGCCCTGCGCGGGGTCATTGACGAATATGATTTCGTTTTTATAGATTGCCCGCCAAGTCTGGGTATCATCACGCTAAATGCGCTGCGGATGTCCAATTACTACATTATTCCAACTATTCCGGACATTCTTTCGACGTACGGAATACCGCAGATAGTTTCACGGGTCAAGAAATTCTCCGAGGAGATCGGGGAGCCCATCGAACCGCTGGGAATTGTCGTTACCCTCTTCCGTACGCAGTCAACGGTCCACACGAACCAACTCCGCCGTCTCCGATCAAACAAGGACGCCCCGCTCTTTGATACTGTAATCCCGCTAAACAATCAGATCGCCGACGCAGCGGAGTACAAGACTGTCTCCACACTTCGGCAGAAGTGGGGCTACGCAGGCCAATTTGAAAAGTACCGCGCTTTGGCGGATGAAATCATAAGGAGGGTGGCCGTATGACTGACAGCGAAGAGCGACTCAAAGCCTTGTTTCACGCCGCGCTCGAGGAGAGCAACCGGAACGTGCATCTAGCGAACCGACTGGAGACGACCCTTACGAGCGTCATTTCACAGGTGCGAGGTGCAAAGGGGGTTACGGAGGACTCTGTAGAGTTTCACGACTTGGATCGCCGTCTGGGGGTCAACACGTTGCCCCTCTCCATGATGATGGCCTTGCCGCGGATAGGAGAAAAGGTGTCGCTTCCAGGCGGTCCCCATGGCCCGGCAGAATACAGAGTTGCTGACGTCATCCATTTCTATGTCGAAGACTTGGACGCGGAGGGCCCAAGCCCAGTCAGACTCTTCAAGGTCACCGTGGGTCTGAGAGCGACAGCGAGACGCGCAGGCCGACGGCCCGCCGGAGTGGTTGACCCCTTTACCATCTACACGGAGGGGGAGAGCGCTTTGCGCCGCAAACTGGAGGAGCTCGATCTGGACCGCCTCAAAGACATCATAGCGGAGCATGGCATGGACTCCTCGAAGCTCGCAATGAAATGGAAGAGCCGCGAAAGATTAGTACAACTCATAGTCAAAACTGTACATGAGCGCGCTCAAAAGGGAGATGCCTTTCGTAGCAACTAGCGTGCAACGCGCCGCTGGCCCAGGCTTCGTACGCCGGTGGCGCAGACATTGCGCGCTAATGTCTGCGGTCATGGAGGTCCGGGTGCCGCAAGGTTCGTTCCTCAAATCTTGCGGCTTTTCCATTTTTTTAAGGGACTTTGAGGGGCCGAACGTGCGCAGTGAGGAACGATCCAGCGCTCGTGCAGAACCAGCTTGACAGAGGGGGTATAATGGGTGTGGCAGTTAAGCGTAAGTCCTGCGGGAACCGCGCGCAAGCGTAAGCTGGGTTTGCCCCAGCCGGCCGCAGGTGCTAACTGCCCTTTCTATTTTGGGGCTCGAAATAGAGAGACTGAGACCACCGGACCTTCTTCTCGATCAGAGCCAGCCAACCCTCTTTACCATCTTCGAACTTTGATTTGATGGCCCAGCAAACGAAGTCCGCCGCCCCGACTCCCCGTACACCGAATTCAGCCGCGGCTCTCTCAGCCCCTGAAACCTCCTGCGGCGACCTCCAATAGCAGTGCTCGATAGATAGTTTAAGCGCCGGCTTCTTTTTCTCCGCCCGCTCCAGGGCTGCCTGCGCCTCCAAGTAGCCGTCGAATTTCAGAAGGTTGTGGTACTCGCGATTTCGTCTGTCACAGTAAAGGCTGACCTCAGGGAAGTAGCACAACGGCCCCTTAAGCAGTTGCCACGCGAAGTAGTTATAGAGGATGGCGTTCGAAACCTCACGAAGGTGAGGTTTGATCGTGTCCAGCTTCACGACGACGTATTCAATATACAAGTCAAGCTGTGCGATGCGGTCCAGGACGAATTGCATCGGCTCTTCGCGTCTATGTCGGTACGCGTATCTAGCCGGTATGTTCTCATTCTTCGCCGCGTGCCAAAGGTTACTCGCTTTGATTTCCACCTCCGGATTCCAGCCGTTGCGGATCAGGTGTGCGTTGAAGTTCTTTATGCATTTGCTCAACTGCTTGCCGCTTTTGGGTGCGACAAACGCCATCACGAAGAACGCGGTACCTCCCCTGCCAAAGGCGAGCGTTCCGCTCTCGTCCAGGAAAAGGTGCTGCATAGCTCCTCGTTCCTTCTGGCTGGGTCAATTTCGGAGGAAGCATTGTAGCGCAAGATTCGTCCTTCAAATCTTGCGGCTTTTCTAGTTCATTGAACGACCTTGAAAAGCCGCAACTTCAAAGAACAGAAATTCTACCACCAGGCATAAGCCGCAAGAAGGTAGCGCAAGATTCGTTTTTCAGATCTTGCGGCTTTTCCATTTTCTTGAAGGACCTTGAAGGGCCGCCCCGATGAAGTACATCGGGGCGCTACAAGGGCTGAAGGCCGCCAAGCCCGCCCCCTCAAACGGCAACGGCAATGGTCTAGTGCAAGTCGGTAGTTGATGCAGGAGCCCGACTGCCGTAACATAGGTCAAGATGGGAGGGGCGCTCTTCGCCGAAGCAAGGGATGGGAATTAGCAAGATCAAAGATGAAGCCCGGAAACTAATCGAGAAGTTGCCGGAAGACTCGACGTGGGACGACTTGATGCGCGAGATCTATGTGCGCCAGGCCATCGAGTCCGGGCTGGCGGATAGCCAAGCAGGCCGCACCGCGGATGCGGAACAAGTCCGCGCGGATTTCGGGCTGAAGAAGTGAGGGTCCATTGGACGGACACAGCGCGGGAGCATCTGCGCGCCATTCACGCCTACATTGCCAAAGACTCACCACAGTATGCTCTCCGCATCGTTGACCGCCTGACTCGGCGATCGCAGCAAATTGCAGAATTCCCTTTGTCGGGGCGGGTCGTCCCGGAATTCGAGCACGGTCAGATTCGCGAGGTCCTGGACGGCCCTTATCGAATCATCTACTACATCAAGCCGGACCAAATCGACGTGCTCGCCGTTATCCACGCGGCACAAGAAATCCCCAACGACAAATGAAAAAGCAAGTAGAGCAAGATTCGTTTTTCATATCTTGCGGCTTTTCGAGTTCCTTCGACGACGGTGAAGAGCCGCAAGTCCAAAGGACGGGACATGCGCCGCCGGTATTGAAAGGCCGCAACTTCACAGGACGGACGTTGCGCTACAAACGGAAATCCTCGTCGGCAGGCAGATTCAGCAAATCCACGCGCAAGCGGACAGGGCCCGGCCCGCCGTAGGAATGAAAGCTGGACCAGGGCCAATCTTCCGGCTTCCCCGCCAAGCCTTTCTTCACGGGATTGAGGTGCATGTAGTCGAGCGCATGCCGGTATTCTTTGACGGTGCGGATGGCGCGGTCGAAATAACGGAGCTGCCAAAACTCGCCCTGCGCGCGACGCCTCCTGTTGATGGCCCGACTGGAGGCGATTTTCAATGCGCCCATGAGTCTGGGAAGGGTGTCCCCCGGCGCGGGATGGATAAGCCCATGCCAGTGATCCGACATGAAGACGTAACCACTTAGCAGAAACCGTCGCCGCTGCCGGATTCGATTGAATACGCCAGCGAGAATCTCGAATTCTTTTTCGGTTAATGCCCTGCGGGTGCGGAGAACGTTGCACGTGACGAAGAAGATCTTGCCGGAGACCAGCAACCGCCGAAGCCGCGACACACAGGGCATTGTAGCGCAAGATTCGTTTTTCAAATCTTGCGGCTTTTCCGTTCTGAAGGACCCTGAAGAGCCGCAAGTCCAAACAACGGGACTTGCGCTACAAAGCCTGAAAAGCGGCAACTTCAAAGAACGGAAGTTACGCCACAAGCTCATGTACAAGTCGGCAGCGAATTGGCAGAATGGGCCGGTGGTGCGAAGATTGCTGAGCTTGGCAGGGTTCGCAGTGACCCTGGCCATCTGGTGGTGGGTGAAGGCCCGACCGCTCAGCCGCGAGCTGAGCCTGGCCGTTGTCATCGGGGGGCCACTAGCCTTCTTGCCGGTGGTTTGGGCCGGGCGCGCCATGGTGGATGCCCGGCCGACGCCGGAACGCTGCGCGTGGACGGCGACGTTGGTGCATTTCGTGGGGATATTGGTGTTAGGAAGCGGAATCATCGAGGGCATCAAGGTGGCCTACGCTGCGCCCGGCTGGCGCATCCCCATCCCGGCGGAAGTGGGCCAAGCGCTGACGCTGATCACCGGACTGGGGGCGGTGTTGACGGTGGTGAACCTGGCCGTGCGCGGCCTGGGCGCGCCTTTCGCGGTAGCCCTCAGCCGCCGCTTGGCCACCGATTGGATGTACGCCTGGACGCGCAACCCCATGGTGCTCGGCACGTTCGCCTGCCTGCTCTCGGTGGGGGTTTGGCTTCGGTCCGCCTGGTTTCTGGGCTGGGTGCTGTGCCTCCTCACGCCCGTCTGGCTGGCTTTTTTGAAGGTGTACGAGGAGCGTGAGCTCGAGGTCCGCTTCGGCCCGCCCTATCTGGCCTACAGGTCAAAGACCCCGTTCCTTTGGCCACGACGGCCCAAGCCTTGAAAAGGCTTAGCGCCCCGATGCATCGGGGCGGGTTTTCCATTTCCTTGAACGGCCCTGAAGAGCCGACCCGATGAAGTACATCGGGGCGCTACTAAGCATGCGGTGCAAGGTGGTGCGTTTTGGTGTATAGTGAAGCCATGGGAGCGACCAGCAAATCGTTTCGCCAGAGCGTTTCGTTGCCCGCCCGACTTGCCAAACGAGTCAAGTCGCTGGCCAAGAGCCGGCGGACCAGCGCCAACCGCGTCATGGTGGACCTGATTGAGAGCGGCATCGAGGCGAAAGAGCAAGAGAAGCAGCGGTTCTTCGCGCTCGCCAGCCGCTTGACCGAATCAAAGGACGCAGCCGAACGCGACAGGCTGAAGAAAGAACTGGCGCGGATGACCTTCGGCGAATAGATGCCCAAGATCCAGTGGACGAACCTTCCTCCCGCGCTCCGCGATCACCTCTTCGAGCGCCTTCGAGAGCGCCAAATCACTGCCGAGGACCTATACAAGCTGAAACTCTGGCGTGAGTCCGAGCCGGAAGCGCCCGAAGGCGACTGGTACAAAGACTTCGGATCGTTTAGGAGGTCCGGTGATCAGATCAATCTTGGGTTCAGAAGAGGAGGCGCGGGCACTCCTGAACGATCACTCTGAGGTGCGCGAGCGGTATCACCGCGAATTTGCCTGCCTGCTCGTCGATGAATTCCAGGACACCAAT
>JAIQGH010000054.1 GCA_020072655.1 Terriglobia bacterium
GGCGAGTACATGGTCTCGGGCGACGTGGTGCCCACCGCCGAGTCCTTCCAGCAGACCGTCGCGGAGGTCCGCGCCATCCTGCCATGGCTGCGGCAATTCACACCGACGGTAGGATTCCTCGGCTACAGCCTGGGCGGCATCATCGGGCACCTGGCCATGACCGTCGAAGCCTTTCCCGCCGGCGTGACGTTCCTCGCGGGCGGCAACAGCGCCGGCGTCACCTGGGAGGGCCGCATGACCCGCCACGTCCGCGCCGACATCGAGCGGGCGGGCATCGACCGCGCCCGGCTGGAGGAAATCTGGGCGGTGACCAATCCCACGCTACTGGCGCGCTTCAACAAAACCAGGAACCTGCTGATGATGGCAGGCAAATACGATGAGATCCTCCCGCCGAAGTTCACGCTGGAACTCTGGGAAGCCTTGGGCCGTCCACCGCTGCGCTGGTACCCGTGCGCGCACTATAGCGCCTTCTTCTTCCTTCGCTCCATCATCAGCGAGGCCGCGCGGTTTTTCTTGGATCACACGGAAATGTGACCAAGGCGAGCGCCCGGCAACCTGCCAAGCCGATCTTCCCCTCTCGCCGTTTGATACGCCAATCATCCTCGTTGTAGCATCTAACGAAAGCGGGGGGCTGCGAGCTGGCTCCTGAGCCGGGCCGTCATATTCCACAGCGGGGAAGAACGAAAAGTCGGCGCTCCGGCCTCCCCGTGCTAGAATGGCCGCCGCAGAATCGAGCCCCGAGCTCGGCGAGCCCCGAGCGGGGTCGAAACGTTCCGGTTGAGGTCTAAGGGCGATGGCCACTAAACAGAAGAAGCCCGCGGAATTTACCGAACTGCCGGTCTTGCCGGTGCGGGATACCGTGCTGTTTCCGAACGCCATCCTGCCGCTCACGGTGGGACGAGAGAGTTCCCTGCGGCTCGTCAACGAGCTGAAGGAAGAAGAGCGCTTCATCGCCGTCGTCTCGCAGCGCGACCCGCGGGTGGATAACCCGCAGGCCGTGGACCTCTATCAGATCGGCACCGCCGCGTACATTCACAAGATCATCAAGCTGCCCAACCAGAGCCTCTTCGTCTTCGTGGAGGGTCTGCAACGGCTCGCCCTGCTGGAAGTCATCCAACAGGAACCGTACCTGCGCGCCCGCGTGAAGCAGCTCGCGGACACGATCCCGACGGAGAAGACCTCCGATTTTGAAGCCCTGGTGCGCAGCGTGACGTCGATCTTCCAGCAGGTCGTGCAACTCTCACCTACCCTCTCCGACGACCTGCAGACGGTGGTGATGAATATCGACGACCCGAGCCGGCTTTCGGATTTCATCGCCGCCAACTTGCCGTCGCTTTCCTCCACCGAAAAGCAGGAACTGCTGGAGAGCCTGGACCTCAAAGGGCGGCTGGAGAGGCTCACCCGCATTCTGGCGCGGGAACTCGAGGTGCTCCAGCTCCGCTCCAAGATTCAGTCCGACGTACAGGATCAGGTCACGCAGAGCCAGCGCGAGTATTACCTGCGCGAGCAGATGAAGGCCATCCAAAAGGAACTCGGTGAATCCGACGAGCAGCAGGAAATCGAAGAGCTGCGCAAGAAAATCGAAGCCGCCGGCATGAGCGAGGAGGCGCGGAAGGAAGCCTTGCGCGAGCTCAGCCGGCTCGCCAAGATGTCGCCCGCCGCGGCTGACTACCACGTGACCCGGACCTACCTCGATTGGCTGGTGGTGCTGCCGTGGACGAAAGTCAGCGATGCGCGCGTGGACTTGCGCAAAGCCAAGGAAGTCCTCGACGCGGACCACTACGACTTGGAAAAGGTCAAGGAGCGCATCCTCGACTACCTGGCGGTCCTGCAGCTCAAGCCCCAGCTCAAGGGCCCCATCCTGTGCTTCGTCGGGCCACCCGGCGTGGGCAAGACGTCGCTGGGGAAATCCATCGCGCGCGCCCTCGACCGCAAGTTCGTGCGCATGTCGCTGGGCGGCATCCACGACGAGGCGGAAATCCGCGGCCACCGGCGGACGTACATCGGCGCGTTGCCGGGCCAGATCATCCAGGGCATCCGCCGCGCCGAGACCCGCGACCCGATCTTTATGCTCGACGAAGTGGACAAGATCGGGCGCGATTTCCGCGGCGATCCGTCCTCGGCGCTGCTGGAAGTCCTCGACCCGGAGCAGAACGCGCACTTCCGCGACAATTACCTGGATGTCCAGTTCGACCTCTCAAAGGTGCTCTTCATCTGCACGGCGAATGTGCTCGACACCGTGCCGCCGCCGCTGCTCGACCGCATGGAGGTCCTGGAGCTGCAGGGCTACACCGAAGAAGAAAAGATCGAGATCGCTTTCCAACACCTCATCCCGAAGCAGACGGAAGAGCACGGCATCAAGAGTCCCGAGCAGATCGAGTTCACGCGCGATGCGTTGCGCGACGTGATTCGCCATTACACGCGCGAGGCCGGCTGCCGCAACGTGGAGCGGGAGATCGCCACCGTCTGCCGCAAGCAGGCGCGCAAGATCGCCGAAGGCTCGACCGAGCGGCTGGTCGTCACCCCGGACAACCTGCGCGATTTCCTGGGCATTCCGCGCTTTCGCCTGGAGACGGAACTGGTGGAGCGCACCCGCCAGCCGGGCGTGGCCGTCGGCCTGGCGTGGACCCCTACGGGCGGTGACGTGCTCTTCGTCGAAGCCAATGTCATGAAAGGCGGCAAAGGCTTCACGATGACCGGCCACGTCGGCCAGGTGATGCAGGAATCGATGCAGGCGGCGCTGGCTTGGGTGCGGGCGCACGCGGCCGATTACGGCATCGACGCCGACTTCTTCCAGTCGAGCGACATCCACATCCACGTGCCCGCCGGCGCGATTCCCAAGGACGGCCCTTCCGCCGGCGTCACCATGGTCACGGCGCTTCTCTCCGCGCTCACCCACCGGCCGTTGCGCGAGCGCGTGGCAATGACCGGAGAGATCACGCTGAGCGGCCAGGTGCTGCCGGTGGGCGGCATCAAGGAAAAAGTCCTGGCTGCCAAGCGAGCCGGGGTGCGCGAGATCTTTCTGCCCGCGGACAACGAGCCGAACGTGCAGGAAGACTTGGGCGCGGAGATGCTGGAGGGGCTGGAACTCCATTACGTCAAAACGATCCGCGAGGTCGCGGAGTTGGCGCTCGAAAAGAATCCCGTGCCGGTCGAGGCCCGCGAGCCCGCGCGCGAGGTGGCTTTCGCGCACACGCCCGACGCGCCAGCCAACTGATGATGTGAACGAGAATGGGTGCCGGCCCCCCGTAGCGCCGCTCTATGAGCGGCGAGAAACGCTGCCTTAGCGGGCGAAAACGCCCGGAGCGGTCGCGGGAAGAAGGCCTCCCAATGCGGCTGTTTGAAATACCCCTTCGAATTGCATAAAGTGCTCACCCCTGCGTGACCAGCCTTCGCACCTTCGTCGCATCGGCGCGCGCTGAACTTCCCCAGGAGACCTTCGCTCGCTGGGCCTCCCTGTTCTTCACGCTCTCGGTCCTGACGATCGTGGTTTCGCTCTCGGCTTCCCAGTCCATGCTCGCCGCGGCCACACTCTGCTACCTCCTTCACCTTTTCCGCCATCGCGACACCCCCCAGTTCCCGCCCATCAAGCTGCCCCTGGCTCTTTTCTGCCTGGGCACGGCCGTCTCCCTCCTCGGAGCGGCCGACCCCGGTTTGGGATGGTACGCGGTGCGCAAGCTCGTGCTGTTCCTCATTCTGCTGCTGGGCGCGAACTTGGTGGTCAGCGGCAAGCACCTGGATTTCCTTTTTCGCGGCCTGTTTGTTGCATCCGCGCTGGCGGCGGTCGTCGCCACGGGACAGTTCATCGCGCAGTATCGCGCCGCGCTTGTGCTGCATCCCCAGCACCTCTATGTGGCGTTGACCTCCAACCGGATCACCGGATTCATGGGGCACTGGATGAACTTCGGTGGGCAGCAAATGCTGATTTATGCCGCCTTGCTGGCGTACTTGATGCAAGTTTCCAGCCTTCGGGATGCGGCGCCCGGAACCGCGAGCGCCCCGGGACGACCTGCGCGCAAGCTGCTCTGGTGGCTGGTTTGGGCGATGGTGGTGGTGTCCATTGTCTTGAACTTCACGCGGGGCGTGTGGGTCGGCTGTTTCGTCGCCACCCTGTACTTGGTGGGGCGCTGGAAGCCTCGCTGGCTCTGGCTGATCCCCGCCCTCATCGTCGTGGGCTACTTCGCCGCTCCGTCGCTGGTCCGCCAGCGGATTGCGGCCGTGCGGCATCCGGAAAGCGATCCGTCACTGTCGATCCGGTTTGAGATGTGGCAGGTGGCCGGCCGGATGATCCGGAAGCACCCCTGGCTCGGCGTCGGGCCCGGCAACATTGAACGGGAATACGTGCTCTATCTTCCGCCCGGGAAGGTTCCCGAAATCGGTTACCACTCCCACCTGCATAACGATTTCCTGCAATTGGGCGCGGAGCGGGGGTTGCCCGTGCTGGCCGCCTGGGTGTGGATGATGGGCGCTTTGGGCTGGCATTTCTGGAGGCTCCGCGGGAAACTCCAGCGCGAGCGCTGGGTCGCGGAGGGCGCTTTGGCCGGCTGGCTGGCCTATCTCGCGGAAGGTTGCTTTGAATTCAACTTCGGCACCTCGCCAGTGCTGATGCTGTTCCTTTGGGTGGCGGTGGCGCCGTTCGCGGCAGAACGGGCCGAGCCGAGATCAGGCGACGAGCAGGGTAGCGCTGACCTCCGCCGCTGAGGCCTGAGGCTTTACCAGCGATCAGGCGCGGACTCCGATGAACGGCATCGGGGTCCGCGCTGCCAACTTTTCCATGCCTTCCAAGCGCCAAATCCTGCGCAGCTCGATGGTGGTGGGATTCTTCTCGCTGCTCGGCGGGCTGACGGGGATTCTCGTCGACACCAGCATTGCGGCCAAACTCGGCCTGTCGCGCAGTTCCGACACCTTCTATGTGGCCTTCACCGTGCCCTACATCATCACCAACCTGATCGCGGCGACCGGGCAGTTCTCGCTGGTGCCGTTCTTTTCTGCCCTCGACACCCGGCACGCCGCCGAGGAGCTGTGGCGCGGCTTCAGCTACGCGGTCACCATGAGCTTTCTGGGGCTAGCGGGGATTGCGGCCCTCGGCGCCGCCGGAGCGCCTTGGCTGATGCGCGGCATTGCGCCGGGTATCACCGCTTCCCAGGCTCAACACGCCGCGCACCTGGGCCGGTGGCTCTTTGTGATCATCATCCCGGCGGGCGTCTCGGAAGTCCTCCGTTCCTTCCTCCTCAGTCGGCGGCGTTTTGCCATCTCCTCGGCCACGGGCTTTATCCGTAACGCGGCGGTCGTCGCGAGCATCATCGTCCTCTTCCCGCGTTACGCCGAATACAGCATCGTGCTGGGCTACGTGTGCGGATACCTGCTGCAATTCGTCATTCTGGGCGGCCAAATCGTGCTGTCCTTCCCGGTGCGCTATTCCCTGACACTGGTGGGAAGTGGGGAGGCCTTCCGGAATCTGCGCGGCGCGGGCACGGCGCAAATCGGCGGGGCGCTAAGCTGGCAAGGCGTGGTGGTGGCCGAGCGAATCATCGCCTCGTTCCTCGCGCCGGGCACCATCACGGCCTTGAACTGGGGCTTCAAGATCATGGCGTCGGTCGCGGAACTGCTGGCGGGAAGCGTGGGGACTGTGGCCCTCCCAGCCATCTCGCGCGCCGTAGCCCAGCGGGCGAAGGAAGAGGTCGCCCGCCTGTTTCGGGATATGCTGGAGATCAGCCTCGCCCTCGTCTCTCCGGCGATGGTCTTTTGCCTCCTGCTCGACCGCAACATTATCCGGCTCATCTTCCAGCGCGGCCAGTTCACCGCCGAGTCCACCGACCTGATGACGATGGTCTTCTTTTGGTACAGCGTCAGCCTGCTTCTCTATTCCTTCGTGCGGGTTTTTACGTTCTATCTTTTTGCGCGCAACGAGTCAGGGCTTTTCTTCCGATTCTGCGTGGCTCAGTACGGCCTGAACGTCGCCTTCGACCTGCTTTACGTGGGACTGCTGCGCCTCGGCGCGCGAGGGATTCCCTTGGGTCTGCTGACCAGCTTGATCGTCACCGTCGGCCTGACGTACTGGAGAAACCTTGCCGACCTTAAAGACCTCTTCGGCCGAGCTCTGGGGCTCTTCACGCTCAAGAATTTGCTCGGGGGTGGGCTCGCGGGTGTGGCCGTTTGGGGATTGGCCTTCTGGCTGGGACCGCCCTCGACCGGGGCGAGAAACTTCCTCTTCCTGTGCTTCGTGTGTGGGGTAGGCAGCGCGGTCTTTTATGCCGTGCTCGGAGCCACCCGCGCCGTTCCCCTGGCTCGCCTGAAGGCCGTGCTCGCGCGGTCGGAGGAAGATTAAGCTGCTAGGCGCGCCCCCTCAGCGGGTCTCTCAACCCTCCCCTCGATGCCGGGCCCCTCACCCCGGTGTTACAATGACAGCCCGTTGAGCGATCCTGGACGGGGACGCGAGCCCGAGGCTCGAGGCAGTTCATCGGGGCCCTGCGCAGGCCCGCAATGCCGAACACCCCACAGCGCGACTCATGGCTCCAGCGCAACCGCAAGCTGCTGGCGGACAATCCTCGGTTGTTCTTCCAGAAGCTGGCCACGTGGCTAAAGCCCATGCGCGCGGACTACCGCCGCAAATGGAACCGTGGGCTTCGCCGCTGGCTGATCCATTACCACACCGACATCCTCTTCGACAAAGTTTCCTGGATGGGCCTCGAAGCGCGGAAAAACGTCTTGGACGCCTGGGTCTATCAGCAAATTATCTGTGAGGTTCGGCCCGAAATCCTCATTGAGATCGGCAACGCCGCCGGCGGCAGCACTCTCTACCTTGCCCACCTGCTCGACCTCGTCGGCCGAGGGGATGTGATCGCCGTGGACATCGACCACTCGCAGTTCCAGGCGCGTCATCCGCGCATTCATACCGTGACCGGTGACAGCGCCGCACCCGAAACGCTGGGGCGCGTCAAGGCGTTGGCGCGCGGCCGTCAGGGGCTGGTCATTCACGACGGTGACCACAGCCGCGAGCACGTCCTGGCGGACCTGCGGGCGTACGCGGAATTCGTTCAGGTAGGCGGCTACTTCATCGTCGAAGACACCATTATCGACCTGTTCCGCGCTGGCGACGGCCTGGGGAGTGTCAATGGACCCCTGAAAGCGGTCGAGGAGTTCGTCAAGGAAGATCCCCGCTTCGAGGTGGATGCGGAGCGGGAGAATTTTGTCCTCACCTTCAACCCCCGCGGTTACTTGAAAAGAGTTGCCTGATTTGGCGTGCGCATCCGTCCCGCGATGTCGTCACGTCGAGCAACGTTGGGCGCGCGTCCGGTCAGCCGCGCCAGCGCGTTTCTTGCCTCGAACTGCCACGGGGCGCGGCAGGGTGGTGATTTCCGCGAGACCCGCGCGCTCGAACCATTCGTGCACCTCGCTGTAGGTCTGTTTCCACTGGTACTTCGGCGAGTACCAATCAAAAGTATCGAGCACCCGCCATTGCGGGTCGGCATCCATCGCGATCTTGGTCAACAGACGGAGCGGATAGAAGAGCGGAATCCGAAAGAGGTAATAGAGAGGAATGGCCACGTGACAAAGAAAATAGAGCCAGCGGGGCGGGAGGCGCGTGGTGAAGAACCGCTGGAACGCGCTGGAGGTCTCCATGATGCCGTCCAGGAGCTTGGCGACTCGCTTCACCTGCCGCTCGCGCGAAGCGGGAATTTGAAAATTCACGTCGTGGGCAAGGACCTCGTTAACGCGATCAGGAAAATACCGGAACGTCTCCGCCAAGCGGTGGCGAGGATAGACCCAAATCGCGAGCTCCCCTCCCGGCCTGAGGAGATCCACCAGTCCCAAGAAGGTCTTGCGAGGGTCCGGCGTGTGGTGCAGCACCCCGATGCTGAAAATGCAATCGAATGTCTCCAGGAGGAACGGCGGCCAACGCAAGTCCGCCTGGATGAAATGACAGTTCGGCCGATGGCCCAGGTTCTCCTGCGCGACTTCCACGGCCAGGCTAAGGTCGGCCCCCACCACCTCGGCGCCAGCGCGGGCAACGACATCCATGTACCGTCCGGGGCCGCAACCGGCATCCAACACCCGCGCGCCGGCCAACTCGTTGGGTCTACGCCCGGTGGAGGCCACAAACGTTGATTCCGAAGTGTGCCGGACGTCGCTGTCCAACTGCGTCCTGCGCCAGCGCTTCCACTCGAAGCTGAAGGTGGAAGCGTAGCCGGCACCGGAAACGAACCGGGGAATCCCCTCGCGAATGGGATAGTCCGTCCCGCACTGAGCGCAGTGCAGCGACCCCGAGTGAATGCTTTCCCCCCTGGCTTCCGCGCTCTCCAGACGGAGCGCCACGCGGCAGTGAGGGCAGGCGAGGATTTTCAGCAGTCGCGCATGCATAGAGGATCTATTTTGGGAGTGCTAATATAGCGCGAATCTGGACTCCGCGAACGCGACGCCGCACGCCCGGCGATTCCCCATGGTTCGATATCGGGTTCTCGTCGTCACCAACCTCTGGCCCAGCGAGGCTGATCCGGCCTACGGCAGTTTGAGTTTGACGTGCTGTTCATCGACGGGCGCCGGTCGCGCTGGAACTATTTGCGGGCCATGGGCGAGCTGCGACGCAAGCTCCGGCAGAATCACTACGATTTGATCCACGCTCATTTCGGACTCGCCGGCTGGGTGGCCCGCTGCCAGGGACGCGCGCCGGTGGTCGTCTCCTTTATGGGCGACGACGTTCTGGGCCGGCCCAAGCGCAGCGGGCGCATTACCCTTTACGGCTGGTTCCTGCGAATTTCGAGCTTCCTGCTGGCGCGAATGGTCTCCGCCGTCATCGTCAAGAGCCCGCAAATGAAGTCGCGGCTGCGGCTCGATTCGGCCCACGTCATCCCCAACGGCGTCGACCTCGAACTCTTCCGCCCGATGGACCAGGGCGCGGCGCGCCGCGCGCTCGGGCTCGACCTGAAGAAGAAGTTTGTGCTGTTTCCATACAATCCGGCGGAAGAACGAAAACGCTTCGACCTGATCGAGGCCGCGGTCGGCCGCGCACGCGAAACGGTCCCGGAGCTTGAGATCCTGCGCGCGCAAGGCGTCCCCCGCGAACGCATGCCGCTTTACATGAACGCCGCCGACGTGCTGGTGCTGGCATCCGTCTTCGAAGGCTCGCCGAACGCCGTGAAGGAGGCGATGGCGGTCAATCTGCCGGTGGTGACGGTTGACGTGGGCGACGCCGCGGAATTAGTCGGCCCCACCGAAGGCTGTTACCTCGTTCCTCGCGAGGTCCAAGCGATTCGAGAGAAAGTCGTCGAAGTCTGTCACCGCGGCGGCCGCACCCGCGGGCGCGAGTGGATCGCTCGTCTGTCCATGGAGAAGGTGGCGCGCGAGATCGTGGAAGTTTATGCCCGCCTCTTGCGGCCCTGATGTGTCGGCTACTTCGAGCAGGCGGTGGCGAGCGCCGGGGCGGGCGAGGAACTTGGGTCAACCGGGACAAGATTGTAGTTGGTGTTCGCGGTGCGCACGTGGAAGCCTCCTTGGCGTGCAGCGACGCGCGAATTCTTCTTGATTTCCCGGATGTCCGAGCACGCCAAATCGAAATTATGGACCTGTCCGTCCGTGGCTGATTCCGCCACGAACTTCAGGTGTTGGCCGAGGACGCTGAGAGTCCCCGAGCAGTAAGGGCCCTTGTCTGCCGGCGATTTCTCGGTATGCATGTGGTACACGCGGAAGCTCGCGAGCGGCACCACGGGCGGCGGGCGATGCGCGGCCGCTTCCGCCCGCTCGGCGCTGACGATGTCCTCTTTGAGTCCTGCGACGTCGCTACGGCCTGGCAAAAGCTGCCCCATCACGCCGGAGATCCGCCGGGCCGTTGCGAAATCCTTCGTGGCGATGGCCTGCTGCACTTGATACGTCCCTCCGTGTACGGCGTCCTCTAAGAGTTTCTTCCCGTAGTCGTCGTTGGGACTAATCTCCAAAACCTGCTTCGCATAGGCAATAGCGCTCGCGTCCGCGGGCTCGGCGTAGTTCCCTCTGGCATACGCCTCGCGCGCGCGATTCTCCAGGCTGGCGATCTGGGCCTGCTGGGGGTTGACTGCAGGCGGGACGGGTGCTGCAGCGGGTGCAGGTTTCTCGACGCGTGCCGTCCTGGGGCGGGGGGCAGCAGGCGCGCCGGGAGCAGTGACCGCAGGAGCGGTCGTCGCCGGGACTGGTGCGAATGCGGGGGCCTGAACAGGCGCAGGAGCCGTTACAGCAGGGACGCTTGGCGTTTGCGGCGCTGGTTTGGGGCGCAGGAAGTACCATGACGCACCCCCCGCAGCTACCAGAACCACCCCGATCCCTATCCAAATGCCGACGTTGGGCGGCGTTTTCTTTTTCGCGGAGACGACAGCCTTCGGAGGCGGTAAGGTAGCCGGCTTGGGTCTCGCCGCGGCAGTCGGTCCTTGGGGCACGGCGGCGACTGGAGCAGCGGCACTCGGTTTCGCTGCGGCTGGCTTTGACTCCGGTACTCCAGCCGCGCGCGGAACAGCAACGGGAGTGACGGCCGCCGGAGGCGCGGTCGCCGCAGGCATCCCGGTCGGAGCAGCTTGCGGGCTCGGACTTCCGGGGGCCTTTGCACCAGCCGGCGGCTGGGCGGGAGGTCCGGGAGAAGGTTTCTCCGGAAGCGTGGGAGGTGCCGCTGCACTCGCGCTCGTGGCAGCCTGCGGAGGAGGAGACACGACACTCCCAGTGGTTGGGGGTGCTGGCGCGGCGCCTGAGGTGGAAGGGGGTTCCGAAGGAGGCGGCGTTGGCTTAGGCTTGATCAGGCCAGGAGGAGCCGCCTCTTCCACCGGGGCGCCGCAATACTCGCAGAACCCCGCCTCCAAGTTGAGCGGCCCCTTGCAGAATCGGCAGACAAGCCCGCCAGCAGCCCCTGAAGGCCTGCGCGGGACGTCCTCATCCTCGCCCTCCGCGGACTTCGGCGGAGGAATCTCCAAGTCGAGACCTTCAAACTTGCGGGGAGGCGACGCGGATGCCAAACGGGTGGGCTTGACAGGTGGCCTCTCGAAAACCCTTTCTGGCAGGCGCCGCGACTCCTCACCTGCCGCCGGACGTCCAGGCGGCGGGCTGCTCCGCACTGGCTTGGGGGGTGCCGGTGCTTTGGGCTGAACCGCGGCAGGCTTCCCAAGGGAGGTGCCGCACTGAGTGCAGAATGGCATCCCCTCAGTAACATCCGCGTGGCATTTGGGACAAGAGGCCATGACAGTAAGATCCGCTCCGACCTGCAACTGGAGTGCCTGTGATCGGCCGGCCACAAGAAACAGCGCCAGCGCATCATAACTCTAGACCGGCATGCGCCTCAAGAGTTCCCAGCACCCTGCTTGCGCCGCAGGCCGCTGCGCCCGCGAAGAGGTCGACGGGAAACCCGCGTGCGTGCTACCATCCTGCTGGCGGCGGCGTTTATTCCTCGGGGTGAGGAGGGCCGATCGGCGGATGTGTCAGACTTCGGGCTCTGTGCGACGGATGCTCGTGAACCCCGCCAGGTCCGGAAGGAAGCAACGGTAGCGAGCCTCTCCGAGTGCCGCAGATTAACCCGAAGTCTGACTCCAGCTTGGAAGCTGGAAAATCGAAAACCGAAATTCGAAAATCAAAAACGGCGGCCTGTCAATTTCGATTTTCGATTTTCGGTCTTTGACCCATTCAACGTTCCGCGGTCATAATTCTCCCCATGTCGTATCAAGTCATTGCCCGCAAATACCGGCCCCAGGTTTTCGATGACGTTGTCGGGCAGCGTCTGGTCACCGACACGCTCAAGAACGCCATCCAGACCGACCGCGTCGCCCACGGCTACATCTTCTCCGGCGCGCGCGGGGTGGGAAAGACCTCCACGGCTCGCATCCTGGCCAAATCTTTGAACTGCGTGCAAGGGCCGACGCTCACCCCTTGCGGCGAATGTCCCTCCTGCGTGGAGATCGCTGCGGGGAATTCCGTGGACGTTCTCGAGATCGACGCGGCCTCGAATCGCGGCATCGACGAAATCCGCGAGTTGCGGGAAACCGTGCGCTACCTGCCCGCGCGCGACCGCTACAAAGTTTTCATCATTGACGAAGTCCACATGCTCACGACCGAGGCCTTCAACGCCCTCCTGAAGACCCTGGAGGAACCGCCGCCGCGCTCGCTCTTTATTCTGGCGACGACGGAGCCGCACAAACTGCCGGCCACTGTGCTCTCGCGCTGCCAGCACTTCGCCTTCCGGCTGCTCGACTACGGGGAAATCTTCGCGCGGCTCGAACAGGTTTGCCGGGCGGAGAGTGTGGAAGCGGACGAAGGGTCCCTCGCCGCCGTGACCCTGGCCGCAGAAGGGAGCCTGCGCGACGCGCTCTCGCTGCTCGACCAGGTGATGGCCGCGTGCGGCACGAAGCTGGAAGAAACCAAAGTCCGCCAAATGCTCGGCGTCGTGCCGCTCGAGCTGCTGCGCGCCGTGACGGAAGCCATCCACGCCGCCGACGCCCCGCGCGTGCTGGAGATGGTCGACCGGCTTTCGAGCGAGGGTTACGAGCTGACGCATTTCGCTGGTGAGTATGTTCGCTTCGTGCGCAATCTGATGGTCGCGCGAAGCTGCGGGGCGGAGAGCCCTCTGCTGCAAGTCCCCGGTGACGAGCGGCAAGCGCTGGCGGAGCTTGCCCAACTCTTCGGCGAAGAAGACCTGACGCGCTTCTTCCAGATCCTGCTGCGCACCGAGGGCGAGTTGCGGTACTCCCTTGAGCCGCGGTTTCACTTGGAGATGGGCCTGCTGAAGCTGGTCCATGCTCGCCGGCTGGTTCCTCTTGAGTCGCTGCTCTCCGAATTCCGCGGTCTGCCGCAGACCGGAAAACCCGGCAGCGGAGCCCCGCGCCCGCCCGCGCCTTCGAATGCTCCCGCCGCCTCACCTGCCCGGAAGCCAGAGGCTGAACCGCCTCGCCGCCTTGCACCCGCGCCGCCCGAAGAGCCAAGTGCCACGGCCGCTCCTGTGTCCGCCGCTCCCCCCGCCGATGACCGGCTGGCTTCCATCAAGGCGGCGCTCTTCGAACAGAAGAAGCTCCTCAGCAGTTGCCTCGATCACCTCTCCGGATGGCGCTTCGAAAATGGCGAGGTGCGGTTTCTCTTCGCCAAGGATGCATCCTTTTTTGCCGATCTGCTGCGCAGCCGCGAACAGCTCGACACGCTGCGCTCCGTCTGCGGCCAGGTGCTGGGGCAGGCTGTAAAGATTTGTGTTACACTCGACGAGGGGAACGGGGCGCCGGTCGCCGCAGGTCCGAAGGCGCGCGATCGGGCGGAGCGCGATCCTGCCGTGGAGGCTTTCCGCAAGCGATTCGACTGCATCATGGCCGACGTGAAAGACCTCAGCCAGGAGTAGGCGATGAAGAATCTGCAACAGATGCAGCAGATCATGAAGCAGGTCCAGCAAATGCAGGAGCAGCTTCAGAAGCAACTGGATGAGTTGGTCGTCGAAGCCTCAGCGGGCGGGGGCATGGTGACGGTGAAGATGAATGGCCAGAAGCTGCTCGTGGCCGTGCACGTCGATCCGGAAGTCTTTGCCTCCCGCGACGCGGAGATGCTGCAGGATCTGGTGATGGCAGCGGTCAATGAGGCCACGCGCAAAGTCGACGAGCACCTGGCCAGCCGCGTCGGGAACCTCGCCATGGGCCTCAACCTTCCCGGCCTTACCTAGAAAAGAAACTCGAAATTCGAAACTAGAAACTGGAACGACAGGACGAATTTCGAGTTTCCTGTTTCGAGTTTCGCAATGAAGGACTACGCAGAGCCGCTGGCTCGACTAATCGATGAGCTGAAGCGCCTGCCCGGCATCGGGCAGAAATCGGCGCAGCGCATCGCCTTCCATCTCGAGCGCGCTTCTCCTGAAGAGGCCGAGCGCCTGGCGAGGGCCATCCTCGACGCTAAAGAAAAGATCAAGCTTTGCAGCCTCTGCAACAACCTCACCGAGCAGGATCCCTGCGAATATTGCACCGACGCCCGGCGCGATCAGGAGGTCGTCTGCGTCGTCGAGACGCCCTACAACCTGATCTCCGTCGAGAAGACGCGCGAGTTCCATGGGCTTTACCATGTTCTCCACGGAGCGCTTTCCCCGCTGCAGGGCATCGGCCCCGAGCAACTCAAGCTCAAGAATCTGATCGAGCGCCTTAAAGGCGGCAAGATCAGGGAATTGATCGTCGCCACGAACCCCAATGTGGAAGGCGAAGCGACCGCCATCTACCTCTCCAAGCTCATCAAGCCTTTGGGCATCAAGGTCACCCGCATCGCCATGGGCATCCCGGTCGGGTCCGAACTGGAATTCGCCGACGAAGTGACCATGCTCAAGGCGATCGAAGGGCGGCGGGAAATCTAGGCCGTCGCCACTTGTCTCCCTACCCGCACACCGTGACGAGAGTTACGGCTGGCGGAGATGTTGCCTTTCAGGTCTGTGGACTTTCCGTTGGTCTCTCGCGGCTTCGCCGGCCGTGCCAGACGCTGAGGATTTCGAGGCGGTCGGGGCGCAGGCGATAGGTGATGACGTAGGGCGGGATGACAAGCTCTCGTGTTCCAGGCCTGCGGCCTTGCTTGCCCAAGTGCGGGAACTCCGCCAGGTGCTCCACGCCGCTCAAAAGGTGCGCCGCCACACGTTTTGCGGCCTCCGGTTTGTCCTGCTCGACGTAGTGCTCGATTTCCGCGAGATCCGAAATCGCCTGCTCGGTCCAGACTATTTGCATGATGGTGGCGGGAGCTTGCGCTTGCTGCCCCAGGACTGGAGGTAACGCTTCACTCTTTCGTGCGAGACCAGGCGTCCCGAGTCGGCGTCGCGGATACCCTGGTCGATTTTCGCCAGTTGTTCTTCCTGCTCGTCGACGTAACTTTCCAAGGCTTCTACGGCAAGGCGCGAGCGGTTGCGGGCCGTCGCGTCGGCCAAGCTCTCCAGCCGGTCTCGCAATCGGGCGGGAACCCGCACGCTGAGAATGGCCGTTCCGGACCTTTGTGATCTGAGGGTCTTCATGTACACATATGTAATACAAGAGACTCGGGCAAGTCAAGTACCATGATTGGATGCCGCAGCCCGATCTGCGGTCCGATTTGGGAACCGTCTTTCTGGCTCTCGGAATCAAATTGATTGAGGAGTGGCAGCCGCAGAGGGAATTGCTGCCCTTTTCAGCAGTTGGCTATAATGGCTATCGAGGGCTCGGCGACTCCTACTGGGCTCCTGAGGGCTCTTCCTAAGACAGCGCGCATGTTCAAGTTTCTTCTACCACTCAAACCGTACCTCGCGCGTTACAAGAAGCGCTACGTCGTAGGCATTCTTTGTCTGCTGGCCGCGCAGGCCGTCGGCATCGCGCCGCCGCTGATTATCAAGGCTGCCATCGACGCCATCACCGCCCACGTCACAGGGCGGCAACTGCTTTTCTACGCGGGGCTTCTCCTGGCGATTGCGCTCTCGAAAGCGGTCGCCCAGTTCTGGATGCGCTGGATTCTGATCGGCATCTCCCGCGACATCGAGTACGACCTCCGCAACGACCTGTTCGCGCATCTCATGCGCCTGTCGCCGCGTTACTACACCGAGACCCGGACTGGCGATTTGATGTCGAAGCTCACCAACGACTTGAACGCCGTGCGCAACCTCTTGGGCCCGGGCATCATGTACGCGGCGACCACGCTCGCGGCGAGCGTCGCCACGGTGGGCGTGATGCTGCACCTCGACTGGCGATTGACGCTGCTGGCACTGGCGCCCATGCCCCTGGTCTCGGTCGCCGTCAAGGTTTTCGGCCAGGTGATCCACGACCGCTTCGAGAAAATTCAGGAAATGTACTCACGGCTCACCGAGATGGTGCGCGAGAACCTCTCGGGAGTCCGCGTGATCCGGGCGTTCACCCAGGAAGAGCCGGAGATGGCGCAGTTTGACCGCATGAACCGCGAATTCGTGGATAAGAACCAGCGGCTGATTTGGATCACCAGCCTGATGTGGCCGGGCATGGCGCTGCTTTTTGCCATCGCCTTCATGCTCATTATGGTCGAAGGTGGCCGCCACGTGGTGCTGGGAAGGATCTCCGTGGGCACTTTCGCGGCGTTCAATGTTTATCTGCTCTACCTGATCTGGCCGATCATCGCCCTCGGCTGGGTCGTGAACCTGGTACAGCGCGGGCGCGCTTCGCTCGGCCGGTTGAACAGTATCTTCGAGGCGCAGCCGGATATCGATGACCGCGACGTCCCGCCGCACCCGCTCAGCGCGCTGCGCGGGGAGATCGAATTTCGTGATCTCTCGTTCAGCTACAATGGCAAGCCGATCCTCCGCAACCTGAACCTGCGGATTCCCGCCGGCAGGACAGTAGCGATTGTCGGAGCCACGGGCGCGGGGAAATCCACCCTGGTCAGCTTGATCCCGCGTCTCTACGACGCGCCGCCGGGAACCGTCCTGGTGGACGGCGTGCCCATCCGCCAGATTCCTCTGCGCGTCCTCCGCGAGTCGATCGGCTTCGTTCCACAGGAAACGTTTCTCTTCAGCGAAACCTTGCGCGGAAACGTCAGGTTCGGCGCGCCCGACACTTCGGACGCCGAGGTGGAGCGGGCGGCGGAGACTTCCAATATCCTTCCGGACGTTCGGGGCTTCCCGCGCGGCTTTGACACCATGGTGGGCGAGCGCGGCCTGACGCTCTCCGGCGGACAGAAACAGCGGACGGCCATCTCACGCGCCGTCATCCGCGATCCGCGCATCCTGATTCTCGACGACGCGCTCTCCAGCGTTGACACTTACACGGAAGAAAAAATCCTCCGGCACTTGACCGAGGTGATGGCGGGGCGGACGACGCTGCTGATTTCCCACCGTGTCTCCACCATCCGCAATGCGGATGAAATCGTGGTCCTGCACGACGGCCAAATCGTGGAGTGCGGATCGCACGAAGAGTTGCTGGCGCTCAACGGCCATTACACCGAGTTGTACAACAAGCAGCTCATTGAAGAAGAGCTGGAAAAGGAAGCCTAAAAAGGAATTGATCCATTGTTCCATTGGGTGATTGACGGGCGGCCTTGGCCGATTGCCTGCCGACTCGCCTTCAGCCGGCGTCTGTCCCGAGACCCAATGAATCAATGACTCAATGAACCGATCCTGCAATGAGTGATAGTTCCCACGAAGAAGAGGTCCTCGGCAAAGCCTACGACGCGCGGCTGATGCGGCGGCTCCTCGTCTATCTGCGCCCCTACCGGCATTGGGTGCTGCTGGCGCTGGTCGCCATCGTTCTATACGGCCTCCTGCAAGCGGTGCCGCCGTATTTGCTCAAGCTCGAGGTCGACCGCTACCTCGACCCGACCGCCGGCGCGAAAGTTCCACCTTTCCTCGCACGCTATTTGAGCGCCAACCCGCTCCGCGGCATCCTGCAAATCGCCTTCGCGTTTTTCTTGCCCACGGTCCTCATCACGTTTTTCCTCGAGTTCGCTCAGTCCTTCACCATGCAACTGGTGGGGCAGCGGGTCATGTACGACCTGCGCAAGCAGCTCTTCGCCCACCTCCAGCGCCTCGAGTTGAGCTTCTACGACCGCAATCCCGTAGGGCGCATGGTGACGCGCGTGACGACGGACGTGGACGTCCTCAACGACCTGTTCGCCTCCGGGATGGTCGCTATCTTTGGGGATTTTTTCACGCTCTTCAGCATCATGGTGGTGATGCTGAGCCTGAACTGGCGGTTGGCGCTGTTGACGTTTTCGGTCCTGCCGTTCATCGCCTTGGTGACGGTCGCCTTCCGCAAGGCCGTGCGTGATTCCTACCGCAAGATTCGGGTCGCTATCGCCCGCATCAACGCCTACCTGCAAGAACACATCACGGGCATGGCCGTGATCCAGCTCTTCAATCGCGAGCCACGCAGCTTCGAGGAATTCGAACAGGTCAACCGTGCGCACATGGAGGCCTACAAGGATTCCATCCTCGCTTACGGGCTTTTCTATCCGGCGGTGGAATTCTTGGGTGTGCTCGCCGTGGCGATCATTCTGGACCGTGGCGGTGCGATGGCGTTCCAGGGAGCCCTCACCGCCGGGACGGCAATCGCCTTCATCCAATATTCGCAGCGCTTTTTCCGCCCCATTCAGGATTTGAGCGACAAGTACAATATTCTCCAATCCGCCATGGCGAGCGCGGAACGCATCTTCAAGCTACTCGACACGCCGGTCACCATTGCCGACCCGCCCCAGCCGCAACCGCTCACGAGCCCCGAGGGCCGCGTCGAGTTCCGCCAAGTCGGGTTCGCGTATCGCGACGAGCACCGCGTGCTGGAGGATGTCTCCTTCACCATCGAGCCCGGTGAGACGGTGGCCATCGTGGGACATACCGGCGCGGGCAAGACGACGCTCACTAGCCTGCTGTTGCGCTTCTATGACGTTCAGGACGGTCAGGTGTTGTTTGACGGAATCGACATCCGGGAACTCGGATTGCGCGACCTGCGCAGGAATTTCGGGATTGTTCTGCAGGACCCCTTCCTGTTTTCGGGCACGATTGCGGGCAACATCCGCATGGGCAGCAAGGGAATCTCCGACGCTCGCCTGCGCGAGGCGGCGCGCCAGGTCAACATCCTCGACTTCATCGAGAGCCTGCCGGGGGGATTCGACGAGCCGGTGCGCGAACGCGGCGCCACGCTCTCGGTCGGCCAAAAGCAACTGCTTTCCTTCGCGCGCGCCCTGGCACACGATCCCAGAGTCCTGGTCCTCGACGAAGCCACTTCCAGCGTCGACCCGGAAACCGAAGCGCTGATTCGCGAAGCGCTGCGGCGACTGCTCGAACATCGCACCTCGGTCGTCATCGCGCACCGGCTTTCGACCATCCAAAACGCCTCAAAAATCGTGGTGATGCACAAGGGACGCGTGCGCGAGGTCGGCACCCACCAGGAGTTGTTGCAGAAGCGCGGGATTTATTACAAGCTGTACGAACTCCAGTACAAGGATCAGGAAGTTCTCGGCTCGTACAGCGCAGTATCGGTTGTCGGCGCGCCCGAGGCAGCCCGTGACCCTGGACCCCCAACCGCGGACGTCTGAAGGATGGCGAATACCTGCCTAATGATGGTTGCCGGCGAGCGTTCGGGCGACGTTTATGGCGCCGAGCTGGCCAAGGCCCTGCGCGCGCGCCTCGGGCCGCTGGAAATCTTCGGTTGCGGCGGCGACGCCATGCGCGAGGCCAGTGTCCAGACGACAATCGACGCCCATCGAGTCTCCGTCGCCGGCATTGTCGAAGTTCTGGCGGGATTGCCACGCGTCTACCGAGCTTTCCAGACTCTCCTCGCGGAAGTCGAGCGGCGGCGGCCCCAGCTTGCCGTCCTCATCGATTTCCCGGACTTCAACCTGCGCATGGCGAAGCGACTCCGCAAACGCGGGATTCCCGTGGTGTACTTCGTCAGCCCGCAAATCTGGGCCTGGCGCAGCGGGCGTATCAAGAAAATCAAGGCCTACGTCAGCAGGATGCTCTGCATCTTCGACTTCGAGGAAGAAATCTATCGCCGGGCCGGGGTACCCGTGGATTATGTCGGCCACCCGCTGGCGGATCTCGTGCGCGCCCACACAACTCGGGAGGAATTCTTCGCCAAGGCAGGCTTGGATCCGGCGCTGACCACCATCGCCTTACTGCCCGGCAGCCGGCAAAAGGAAGTGGCGATGAATCTTCCGCCGATGCTCGGCGCGGCCAGCCGGCTGGGGCTCAGCCGCCGCCTGCAATTTGTTCTTCCCGTGGCCCCGAGTCTCGATCCCGTCTGGGTCAACTCGATTATCCTCGCGACCCACGTCGGCAAGGCGCGGGTGCGCACGGTCATCCGGGCAACTTCCGATGCGCTCGAGCACGCGGACATGGCCGTAGTCGCCAGCGGGACTGCAACCCTCGAAGCAGCGCTCCACGCGCGCCCCATGGTAGTGGTCTACCGCGTCTCTACTCTCACTTGGCTGTTCGGCAAGCTCCTGGTCAAAGTTCCGCACTACAGCATGGTCAATCTCCTGGCAGGGAAGCAGGTAGTCCCGGAATTGATGCAAAGCAAATTCAACCCGCGAAATCTGGCTACACAACTAGAATATCTGCTGGACCATCCGCAAGCCCGCGCTACAATGGTTGAAGACCTAAAATCTGTGCGAGGACGCCTGGGCCCGGGGGGCGCGGCGGGGCGCGCGGCAGAAGCGGTCATCCGAACCCTGGGAGGCGGCGGGGAGCCGTGGGGTCCTCATCAGGCATTGCCAGCCCGCGGTGCGGCGGCGAAAGGCGATGCAACGAGGTGATGGGCAAGACAATCCAATATAAAGCGAGGCAGTGTCGCCCAGCAGGCAAGGGAGTGTCTGAGGGTTGTCAGAGAAGGGAAAAGGATGTGGTTCCTGTGGAGACCGTTACGAGAGAAGAGATGCGGAATAAGCCTGACACGCGGCACGGGGGCATTGGAGGCCTCGCTCGGACGCTCGCCCGCCCTAGCGTGCCGACGGCCCGCTGGTTCGTCATGCCGACGGCGCTCCTGGCGATCCTGCTGAGCGCTTCCCTTGGACATGCGCAAACACGCTTTCAGGTCACCCATTACGCCATCGACGCAGAGCTTTACCCTGCGACGCATATCCTCACGGCCAAGGCTCGGGTTGATTTCCTCGCCAAAACGGATTTGACCACCCTGGCCTTCGATCTGCACAGTTCCTTGCGGGTCGACAAAGTGCTCGATGCCGATGGTGGGGAGTTGCGCTTCCGGCGCGATGGTCTCAACCTTCAGGTGGACTTCCTAAACCCCGTGCAGGCGGGGAAGACGTCCTCGGTCACCGTCAGCTACGGCGGACCGCTCGCGTCGGCAGACGGCAGCCCGGTTGAAGGGCTCAAGCTGGCCTACGTGGGCGATGAAGGCTCCTATCTGCTCTATCCGGGACGTTGGTTCCCGGTGAGCAACTACGGTGTGGACCGCTTCGCCGCAACGATGCGCATCACCGTTCCCTCGGGCCTGACCGTCATCGCCTCCGGCAAGGAACTCGCGCCTCAGCAGCAGACTGGGAAGACAACTTACGCCTTCGATTTCGACCAGCCCTCGTTTCCAGGAACGGTTTTGGCGGGGAAATACGTCGTGCAGCCCGGAACGGCCGTGGGAGCGAATATCGCTCTCTATCTCAAGCCCGGGCACGAACAGTTTGCCGCGAGTTACGGAGAGGCCGCCGCCCGGATCCTGACCTTCTACTCGGACGAGTTCGGTGCGCTGCCCAGCGGGCGCCTCGCCATCGCCGAGATTGAAGACGGAACGGTGAACGGCTACACCGCGCCCGGAGTGGTGGCGCTCGCCTCCCGGGGCTTTTCGAACCCCGTCAATGCGCGCCTGCTCGCCTACGCGATTGCCAACCTGTGGTGGCACTGCCTGGTCAGCCCCGCCTCCGCCGACGACGCTTTCCTCGACGCAGGTCTCGCCACGTATTCGGCCGCGATGTACATCGAGTCCTCGGCCGGTGAAAACGAGTTTGAGGACCGGATGCACGAGATCGAGATCGGCGCGTTGACGCACGAAGAGGTCGCTCCCATTGCCCAGGCGGGCCGCTTGCACGAGTTCACCCCTGAGTACGAGGCGATCGTTTTCAACAAGGGCGCCATGGTGTTTCACATGCTCCGCTGGGTGCTCGGCGAGGACGCCTACCTCAAGACCCTGCAGGCGATGGCTCGGGACTACGCCTGGAAATCCATCTCCACCGACGAATTCGAAAAACTCGCCGAGAAGACGAGCAACCAGGAGTTGACGTACTTCTTCGCGCAGTGGGTGAGTTCCACCGGCGTCCCGCAATTCAAGCGGACCTGGGCGGTCTACCGCACCGCCAAGGGCTATCAGGTCGTGGGAAAAATCCAGCAGGACCTCGACATCTTCCGCATGCCGGTGGAGATTCGCGTTTTCGCGGAAGGCCGCAAGCCGGTCAACGAACGTGTGGAGATGGTCGGAACGACGGCGGATTTCACCGTCAACACGCTCACCCGGCCGCTGCGCGTACTGGTTGATCCGGCAAGCCGCATCCTGAAGTACGACGACAGCATCAAGACCGCGGTGGAAATGGCCAAGGGCGACCAGATGGCGCAGCAGCAGGCTTACCTCGAGGCGCTGAAGCAATACCAGAAGGTTCTGGAACTGAACAAGAACAATTCGCTCGCCCACTTCCGGATCGGAGAGATCCACTTCAAGCTGCGGAACTACAACGCCGCGGCCGAAGAGATGCGCGCGGCCTTAAACGGCGATCTGCAGCCGAAATGGGTGGAAGTCTGGGCTCACCTCACCTTGGGGAAGATTTTCGACGCCACCGGCCAGCGCGACCGCGCCCTCAACGAGTACCAGCGGGCCTTGCAGACCAACGACAATACCCAGGGCGCGCTCGATGAGGCCAATCGCTATACCCAGAAGCCCTACACAGAAGAAAGCCGCCAGATTGGCTAGCCGGCGCCTCCCGCCCGAGTGACGAGGAATCGATCAGAAGTCAGCACAGCATCATCGCATGCCAGCATGAATGGCTCGTTATGCCGCGCTAACCGCTCTCACCCCCATCAGGGTCTTTCTGCATCCTTTTCGTGTATTTCTTCTGGCTTCTGACTTCTGGCTTCTGAATTCTGAATTCTTGCTCGTCCCTCTGGTATTTCAGTCCGGTGAGCCCTAAAGCCTGCACGCCGCGGTGCTGGATCAGAACCTTGAAGACGTTTCCCATCCCTTCAGGATGGATGAGCCGTTTGAGCTTGAGCCTGGCCTGCAACTTTTCGAGTTCAGTCTGGCCGGGATCGTAAGCGTCCGCGAACTCATTCGCTTCCCCCAGCGCCATCAAGAACCGCTCCTGCGTTGTGAAGCCGGCAAGCGTCAGGCCGGCTGCCTTGCCGCCGTCAATTAGGGCGCTGAAGTTTACATGCGCCGTCAGGTCCTGCTCGCCGGGCGCATCGCAGAAATTTTCGGAGGCGCTGTGACCGCGATACGCCAGCAGCGTCCCCCGCGGACGATCCGCCGTGTAGAGGCGCTCCGCGAGCTCTCCATAGTCGATGGTGAGCACAAACCCGGACTTCAACTTCTCGGCCACGCCGCGAATCCATTGCGCGGCTCTGAGGCTCACCTCGACCCTCTGGCCCTCGTCGAGATCGTGAGCATAGCGGGCGACCGCGGCGGCAACCTCGGAGTTGCTGATCGAGCCGGGTTTCTCGCGCAACTGTTCGCCGTCGGCGACCACATAGATTTCCTTCAGGCGCCCGCCGATCCGCGCGACCACGGCGACAGGAAAGGAATCCACCAGTTCGTTCGAGAAGAAGCAGCCGCTCACGGGCGCCAGCTCCTCGAGATTCGCGAGCAGCCGGGCCTTGGCGTCGAGCTGATCTTCGGCCAGCCTCGCGCCCAGCCGCGCGCGCTGCCGCGGTCCGGGCTCGATGGCAACATAATCGAGCGCCGCATAAAACTCCGGCCGCATCGCGCTTGCCCAGCGAAGAAAATCCCGCGCAAACCAACCGCGTCCCGGCCCCATTTCCACCCAGGCAAAGGGGCGGGGGCGGCCCATGGTCTCCCACATTTCCACTGCCTGGCGTGCCACGAGCCGCGCAAAGACAGGGTGTAAGTCGGGGCTGGTGAAGTAATCCCCCCGCACGCCGCTCCGCTCCCGGTCCTGCATGTAGTAGCCGAATTGCGGATCGTAGAGGCAGAACTCCATGTAGCGCTCGAAGGTGATGGGAGGCGTCCGGCGCAGCAGGTCGAGGAGATAAGCCCTCAACGGGGTTAATGTCATGGCCGTTCAAGGCGCCGATCGGCGGGCTGGTCCGGCTTGCGGGCGGTCCTTCCTACGAGGCACGGCTCAACGGGCGCGCAGCCAGTTTCTGGTAGGTTTCCTCGAACACGCTGCGCACGGCATCGTCGAAAAGGACGAAGTAGATTTTTTCCAGACTGCTGCGCGACTTGAGGTGTTCGAGGACTTCCGAGAGCATGACCCGCGCGCACTCTTCGATCGCGAAGCCAGCAATGCCCGTTCCGATCGCCGGAAAGGCAAGGCTCCTGATGGTTTTTTCCTCGGCCCGCAGCAGGCTGTTGCGCGTGGCGAGGCGGAGCGATTGCGCAGTCGTCTGCCCGCCTCGCTCCATGCTGGCAGCGTGAATGACGTAAAACGCCTTGAGGTTCCCAGCGGTCGTCACCGCCGCCTCGCCAAGCCGGATCGGCCTGATTTCGTTGCAGGCTTCCTCGATGCGCGGACCGCCTTTGCGCCGGATTGCGCCGGCCACGCCCGCATCCAGATCCAGATCGGTGTTGGCCGTGCTGACGATAGCATCCACCGCCATGTCCGTGATGTCGCCCTTGAGGATCTCAATCTTGGTCGGCATAGTGCCACCGCCCGACGGAGGCGCGTCTCCAATGAGCGGCTAAGGATAACGCGGCAAGTAAGGTTTTGGCTAGTGCCGCTTTATCGAAGAGAGTGCCTCATGAATCGCGTCAGGGCACGAGTGGAAAGCCCGTGGGGTTTGCCGCTAGGAAGCCTCGCGCTGGGCGGCAGCTTCGCGGCATTTCTCGAGGAACTGAGTGAAGATCTTTCGCTGCTCGGGGCGGTCGGCCATTTCCTCCGGATGCCACTGCACGGCAAGGAGGAACGGGTAGTTGTCGGCGGCCTCCACGGCCTCGACCAGGCCGTCTTCGGAATAGGCGGTCTTCCTGAGCCCCCGGGCGACGTGCTTTATCGCCTGGTGATGCAGGCTGTTCACGCGACAACTGCCTTGAAAGGCGCGCGCCAGGGATGAGTCGGGGTCGGTCAGGGTCACGGTGTGCGTCGAGGCGCTCCGGCTGCCCGCCTGCTTGTGCTCGATCTGGGCGGCATCGTCGTTCGAGAGGTCCTGGTAGAGCGTCCCGCCGAATCTTACATTGATCATCTGAATGCCGCGGCAGATGCCCAGGATGGGCAGGCGGCGGTCTAACGCGGCGTCGAGCAGGCCGAATTCAAAGTCGTCGCGCGCCCGGCTGGCGTGGACGCTCGGGTATTTCGTATTCTCCTTGTAACGAGCCGGCTCCACATCCTCGCCGCCGGTGAACAGAACGCCATCGAAATCCTCGGCGCGCACACGGCCCGCGTCGGCGGGGCTGACAAGTTCGAGTTCCTCCGGCCGCGCCCCCGCAGCGACGAGCGCCTGGAAGTAAGGCGATTGCTCGCCCTTGGCCTTTTCCTTTGCGGACACGGAGAGTGCGATTCTCATCAAGAACCTTCGGCCGCCGCGCGAGAAATCCGGCTTTCCCTGGCACCTTCTACCGAACGAAGATTTCACCTCAGCCCTGTGGTCAGGACACTAATTTACACCAAAAACCATCGGCGTGCACACGTCGCTGTCTTCCAGCCTGGCGCTGGGCGCGGATTTTGGGGTGTGGAGAATCGGTTTCGAATGCTTGTCTGCTCCGGGCGGGCAGTTCCACCCCGCCGGAATAGCCATCGTGATTGCCGGCGTGCATGAAACGCTGGATGGTGACAAAATGGGGAGAGCAGCAAACAGGGGCGGGGATTGCCATGACCGGTGAAGCTCCGGGCACCACCATCGAGTTTGCCCGCCGGCTCAAGCATCGGAACGCGCTGGTAGCGGTAGCTTTCGGCGGTCTGTTTACCGCGGCTTCCGCCTGGGCCTCGCCGCCGGGACCCGGAAGGGCGCTCCTGGGCTTCCTCCTGGGCTTGCTCTACGCCAACGTCTTCGAGTATGCCCTGCATCGTTTCGCGCTCCACGCCCAAGAGGGCTTCCTGCCTGAGAAGCACGGGCTCCACCACTCGACCTGGGGCACGGCGGAGGAGCCGCTCTATGTCAACTTTGCGCGCTCGCCCTGGGTGGTCGTGCTGCTGATCGCCGCCAACGCCGTGCCGGTGGCGGCGCTCGAGTTATTGTGGCATCCGGATATCGCTCCGGGCGTGCTCGCGGCGTTCACCCTCTATTTCGTCGTTTTCGAGGAAATCCACTGGCGGATTCATATGGGCGGGCTGCCGGGCTGGCTGGGGTTTTCCCGACGGCATCACCTCGCGCACCATGCGGGCGCCCCTGGACGCTTCAACGTGTGGCTGCCGCTGTGCGACTGGCTGGCAGGTTCGCTGCACAGACTGCGTGCCGGCCGTTCGACTACGAATTAGCGGTGAGCCTCGCCCCCCGAAATCCGTGAAAGCATCGCCGGGGCGAAAGGGCGCGGCTTCAGCCACGCCGGAAACGGCCCTCACCCGCCCCGATTGCATCGGGACACCCTTTCCCGGGGGGAGAGATACAGGAGTAAGTAGGGGAACCCTCTGGGCTCCCGCCGTGCCAGTCTCGCAACCATCACCGCAAGTGCTCACGGGCGGGCAACCTGCCCCGGCACTGTCGGGGAGCCTTCCCCTGCCTCAGCCTTGGCGGCTGCCGCCGCGCGGCCTCGCAGTTTTTCACGGCGAAGGCGATGTGGCGCGGCTCAGCCACTACTTCCTGCCGCGCCTGCTCACGGAAGGCAAGCGAGTACTCTTCCTCGACGGCGCCAACTCCGCCGACCCGCGCCTGCTCGAACGCTTCGCCCGCGAGCGCCACGTGCCCTTCGAGCGGTTCAATCGCGGCATCCAGATCGCGCGCGCTTTCACCTGCTTTCAGCTTACGGAATTGATTGCGCGCGTGCCGCAGTTCCTGCGCGACTTCCCTGCCGAAGTCGTGATCGTTACGGCGTTCCCCGACCTCTATTTCGACGAGGATGTGCACGACTGGAACGCGCGCGTGGCATTCGAGCAAGGGCTCGGGAATTTGCGCCGCTGGTGTCATGGAGCGGCGGGTTTATCCCGCCATGATGGCGGCGTAAAGCCGCCTCTACATGCCGCACCCAGCGTCATCATCGCGGTGTTTTCCGCCGCCTCCACCTTCGCGCCGTCACCCGCCCGCCGTCGCTTCTTCGCGCAGCTCTGCGCGGCGGCGAGCGAGGTCTGGCGATTCAGTGTGGACGCGGACAACCGGCTGCGACTGACATGCACGCAGCAGGCGATGAAAAAAATTGATTCATTGACTCATTGACTCATTGATTCATTGAAAAGAGGCTGGCGTCGCCGATCTAATGGTTCAATGACTCAATGAATCAATGGATCAATTTTGGGGGTGCCCTATGGGTCGAACCCTTGCCACATTCCGCGATCTGATCGACCAGGAGATGCAGAACTGGGAGCGCGTCTTCGGCCGCGCCCTGCGCCGCGAGGAGCGCGCCTACTTCGAGCTGATGTTCAACCGCGTGCGCCTTTACATCCAAGCCTGCACTTACGAGTTTCCCGTGCACGCCATGGATGCCATCAACGTGACGGTCGGGCTCGACCACGAGATCCGGCTGCGCAGAATCGAAGCGCGTTTAGGAATCAACCTTGAGACTCAGTGGATGGATTCTCGACCTTTATCCGTCAGCCGACGGGATGACGCTGTGGCTGATTCCGCAGGGCGGGAGCCCGCGACGCCTGCGGCTGATTGACCGCTCGTTCACGCCGTCGTTCTACGTTCACGGCCCGGAGCCCCGGCTCGCGCGCCTTGGACAGGCGCTGGCCGCCCGCGGCCGCGTGAGCTGCACGCTCACCCGCCGTGAAGACATCTGGGAGAGTAAGGAGCTCCTGGTGCTGCGCGTGGCGGTTCACTATCCCACGCAGTTCGCGGCGCTCGCGCGCTTCGCCTCGCGCTTCGATCCTGGCCTGCGACTCTACAACTCCGACCTGATGCTCGCGCCGATGTATTGCTGGGAGAAGGGTATCTTCCCGCTGGCGAAGGTGGAAGTGGATTTGGGTGCTGGGGGCTGGGGACTGGGTGCTGGGGCAGAAAAGAACCTAGTCCCCAGAACCCAGCACCCAGTACCCAGCACCCCGAGTCCCGAGATCCGCGCCATCGAATGCCGCGACAACGAATGGGCTATCGATTACGAGCTCCCGCCGCTGCGGACGATGCAGGCGCGGCTGGAGGGCTTGGGGCATGTCGATCCCAAGCACGGCCGGCGCGGCAAGCTGGAAGTGGCGGTAGAGGGCGACGAGCTCGAACTCGACGACGCGCTCGAACCCGTCGCCGCGGGCTTCGAGCGGCTGCTGCGCGCGCACGACCCCGACCTGATCGTCACCGAATGGGGCGACTCGACGCTCTTCCCTGGCCTGCTGCGCCAGGCGCGACGGCTGGGCTTCGAGCTTTCGCTCAACCGCGAAAAGGCGCCGGTCGCACACAGCCGCGCGCGCAGCTACATGAGCTACGGCCGCATCCTCTTCAAGGGCAGCACCACCACGCTTTTCGGCCGCCTGCACGTCGATACGCAGAACTCCTTCATCGCCGATCAGTGCGACTTGGACGGCCTGTGGGAACTGGTGCGCGTCACCAAGCTTCCCGTGCAATATTGCGCGCGCACCACGACCGGCACGGGAATCTCCTACATGCAGATGGAACTCGCCTGGCGCGACGGCGTGCTCATTCCCGGGCAGAAAGCCGAGCCCGAAAGCCCCAAACACCCCGACGAACTGCTCCTTGCCGACCGCGGCGGGCTGGTGTTTCCTCCGCGCCTCGGGTTTTTTGAGAACGTGGCGGAGCTCGATTTCATCAGCGAGTTCCCGAGCATCATGGCGCGGTTCAACGTTTCGCCGGAGACCGTCAATTGCCGCTGCTGTCCCAACGCGCCGCGCGTGCCGGAACTCGGCTACCGCGTCTGCCAGCGAAGGCGCGGCATCACCAGTCGCGTCGTCGAGCGGCTCATCGCGAAACGCGAAGAGTACAAGCGGCGGATGGGAGCGATGGGAGCCGGGAGGCGGGAGGCGGGAGTCGCTACCCTCACCCCCGACCCCTCTCCCCAAGGGCGAGGGGAGGCGGAGGTTGTTTATGAATTCCAGCCCTCTCCCCGATGCAGTCCATCGGGGTGTCCCGATCTGATCGGGGTAGGTGAGGGGGCAGACCCGACTCCCGCCAGTTACAAGCAACGCCGCTCGTCGCTCAAATGGCTGCTGGTCTGCTGCTTCGGGTACACGGGTTATAAGAACGCGCGCTTCGGCAAAATTGAGGCGCACGAAGCGATCAACGCCCTGGCGCGCGAGAAATTGCTGATCGCCAAGGAGGCCGCCGAGCGCGCCGGCTTCCGCGTTCTGCATGCGCTGGTGGATTCTCTCTACGTTCAGCGCCCAGAGGCGACGCGCGAGGATTACGCCCGCATGGCGCGGGAAATCGAGCGGCGCACCGGCCTGCCGATGGCGCTCGAAGCCGTCTACCGCTTCGTCGTTTTCCTGCCCTCGAAGCAATCGCCCGAGGTGCCCGTGCCCAACCGCTTCTTCTGCGTACCGGACAATGGCAGCGAAATCAAAATCCGCGGACTCGAGTGCCGGCGGCACGACACACCGCCCATCGTCGCCCGCATGCAACGCGAGGCGCTCCAGATCGTCGCCGAGGCGCACGATTACGAGAGTTATTGCCGAAAGCTGGAGGAAGCGCGCGAAGTGCTCGAGCGCTACCTCGCGCGCCTGGAGAACGGCAGCGCGCCGATCGAAGAACTGGTCATCCGCCGGCGTATGACGCGCCCGCCCGCCACCTACCAGCAAGCGAACGCCACGGCCATCGCCGCCCGCCAACTCGACCGCTCCGGCGTCGAGCTGCGCCCGGGCGAGACGATCGAGTACATCATCACCGATGCCGACTCGAATTACGCCGACGACCGCGTCCGCGCCTTGACCCTGTGGGAAGGTTGGCGCGGATACGATGTCAAGGAATACCAGCGCGCCCTGCGCGAAGCCTTCAAACCGCTGAAGCAGTTCGCGCCGATGCAAGAGGGAAGATCAAGGAAGATCTCCCAACTCTCGGAGAATTGCCTCGATACTGCGCCTGAGCCCGGGGAGCTGGTGACCCATAAGTTCCCAAACGCGCTCGATATCCACGCCAAGGTAATCGTGCACGAGAACATTTCGGAAGCCTGCAAGCCCTTGCCAGTCCACCTCCGGGTGCCGGGCTTTCAGCGGCTCCGATAGACGCTGCGTCGATTCCGTCATCGTGTGCAGGTTGCGCAACACAGCGTCCTGGCTCTTCCGGTCACTCAAAAAGACGTTCTTACCCTCCCTCGTATACTCCTCGACCCGACCGACGCACTCTAAGATATGAATCAAGTACAGCCTGTCGTCCTTCATAACGCCACTGCTTCCTTGACGACCCGGTCTCGTATATACCAGTGAAGACCGTTCTCGGTGACGACATCGACATGGAGATGAAGGAAATCCTGCAAATCTACGAGCAACCCTCCCAAGTCGAATAGACTACGGCCAGGCTCGAGATCCACAAGGAAATCCACGTCGCTGTCGGGCCGGGCGTCGCCGCGGGCGACCGAGCCGAAGACACGCACGTTGTAGGCGCCGTGCTGGGCGGCAATCCGGAGGATTTCTTCCCGCTTTGATTTCAATAATTCTTCAATGCCCATCCCAAGCTCTCCGCACGATCCTCCCCGGGGGCATTCTAACACTGCGGTGCTCCAGAATCTCAATTCACCGCGCCAGCTCACCGTCTCCCGTAATAAGATAGGGTAAGGAGGCACACACCCATGCAACGCGCAGCGATGCTTCTGTTGCTTATCTTTGGTTTGAGTTCACTAGCCTTTGCCGGAAAGATCTATGGCAGCATCACGGAGGGCGGCAAGCCCGTCGCGCCGGGCGTGAAGGTGGAAGTCACCTGCGGCGAGAAGAGCTATTCCGCGCCGACCGACGCCTACGGCTCGTTCAAGCTCTTCGTTCCGGACAAGGGCAAATGCACGTTGAAAGTTTACTATCAGGGGCAAGCGCCCTCTTTTGAGATCAGCTCCTACGAGGGTTCGGTGCAGTACGACCTGATCCTGGAGAAGGCAGGCACGCAGTACACGCTGAGGAGAAAGTAGGCATGGAGAACAAGGGGAAAGACCTTTGGGACAAGGTGGATATTGTTTTTCGGCCTCTGAATGGCCTGCTGACTGCCCTGGCCGTGGGGCTGCTCGGCTACTACACCTCGAATATTCTCCGGCAGAGAGAGACCCGCGAAACCAACGAGCGGGTCTACACCCAATTGATGAGTTCTCGAGAACAAGCGGAAACTGGGCTCCGCAAGGACATGTTCGTTTCCATCATCCAGACGTTTCTGCGGCCGCAATCCACGAGTCTCGAAGACAAGATGCTGAACTTGGAATTGCTGGCCTACAACTTCCACGAGTCTCTGAATCTCAAACCGCTGTTTCTGCACTTGAACCGCCAGATTGCCGCCTCCACGGAGCCTGGGAAAGAGGGCTACGTCGGCCGACTCAACCAAGTCGCGCGCGAAATCACTACGCGGCAATTGGTGCTGCTCGAACAGGTAGGCAAGAAATTCAGCCGCACGGTAGATTTCGACAAGTTCCGCTCGAGCCCCGGCGGCCTGGAGCTCGAGCCCGAAAAGCTGACGCTCGACAACACGGAACGGGAATTCATGCTCTCCGTGCTCGACGTCGATCCCAAGCACCGAGAACTCACCATGGAGCTCGGAGTGCGCACGCCGCAGGAATCTCCCCTCGTGCGCCGGCTGACCTTCCACGTGAGCTATTTCGATTTTCCGATGATCGACAACACCCGCCTCTCGCGCGACCAGCGCGCCGCCGTGGTCTTGAACGAATTCGGCGAGGGCGGCGCGGATCT
>JAIQGH010000055.1:0-29312 GCA_020072655.1 Terriglobia bacterium
GCACGTGTACAACCGAGAGTTATCACACAGACTCTTCAGCCCGGCACTCGTGCTTTCAACGATTTGCCGCCCTGAAGGGCGGCGCTACAACGGCAATCGGGAAGTTATCACACAGACTCTTCAGCCCGGCATGCCCCGATAGATCGGGGCGCTACATCTGTTAATCTGAGCCGCAATACGCTAATGGATGTGCTTGACCTTTTTCTGCATGTAATCCATCAGCAGATACTGGCCCAGCGTAAAAGGTGTGGTGAAGTAGGCTTTACCCCGGCAGATTTCCGTGACCTTCTGCACGAAATTGATGAGGCTGTAATCTGAGGCGAGCATGAAGGTGTTGATGAGGACTCCGTTGCGGCGGCAGCGCGCCACCTCGTGGAGCGTTTCGGAGACCACCAGCGGATCGAGCCCAAAGGCGTTCTTGTAGATGCGGCCGTCTTCGAGCGTCAGGGCGGAAGGCTTGCCGTCGGTGATCATCACGATCTGCCGCATATCCTTCTTCTGACGAGACAAAATCCTCTGCGCCAGGCGCAATCCTTCGCGGGTATTGGTGTAGTACGGACCCACCTTGACGCGCGCGAGTTCGGAAAGCGGCATCTCCTCCGCAGAGTCGTGGAAAAGGACCAGGTGCAGGGTGTCACCGGGATACTGCGTCCGGATCAGATGCATCAGGGCGAGGGCGACCTTCTTGGCGGGGGTGAAGCGGTCCTCACCGTAAAGAATCATGCTGTGGCTGCAATCGAGCATGAGCACCGTCGCGCAGGAGCTCTGATACTCGCACTGCCGGACTTGCAGGTCTTTGTAGTCGAGATCGAGCGGCATGCGGAGTCCTTGGCGCTCGATGGCGGAGAGCAGCGTGCCATTGACGTCCAGGTTCATTGTGTCGCCGAACTCATACGGACGGCTCGAACCGTGGGCCTCGACGCCGGTGGCAAGCTCGCGTGTGTCGTGCCGCCCAAAGCTGGACTTGCCGAGGGAGGCGAGGAGGTCCTTCAAGGTCTTGTAGCCGAGAAAGTCGAGGGCCTTGTCCGTCAGCTCGAACTTCGCCCGGCCGTCCGGGCCCGGGGCGTTGCCGGTAGCAGGCTGCTGGACCTGGCCCTGATTCGGGTGCGGCTGCTCGATGCTGACGTAGCCTTCTTCGGCCAGCCGTTCGAGCAGCTTGTCAATGAGCTGTGAAAGTTGCGAGTCGCGATATTCCTCCGGGTTCTTGAGCAGCTCGTCAAGCAGTTCCTGCGGGATCATGCCCTGCTGGCGGAGCGCCTCGAGGAGCGCTTGGTGAAGTTTCTCCATCGACTGCTCGGGGTCCATCTGGTAGAAGTTGTAGTATTGCGCGTTGAAGCCGCTCTCGAGCAGGAAGTCTTGGAGGAGGTTCAAAAGGTCTTCGGCACTCAGGCTCTCGAACGGGTCGGCGACGTATTTGGAATACTTGATGTACTTCATGTGAGCCGTCAGCCCTTGACGTTCAGCCACGAAGGACAAGGGACGAACGACGAAGGATCCGACGTCAGTTAATCGGCCTCCGCCGGGAGCCGAGCGGCCCGGGTTCCTCGGGTTCGCGCGGCGCAGGTCGTGGGCGCTCGGCGTAGAAGCCGAGTTCTTCGTTCCGGCTGATTTTCTTCAGGGCGTAGAGGCCCTCGAGGATGAACTCGCCGCTGGCGACGAGCAAGGCGGGGTCGTCCTTGGACTTGGTTCCCAGCGCCTGGGTCTTCTCAAACAGTCCCTGGATCTTCTTCAACTGCGAGTAGATTTCCTCGACGGGCGCGTTCCCGGGGTATTTCAAGTTGCCGCCCAGCTCGAACCATTGCACGATCGAGTGCATCGAGACGCCGTCGTAGTACTTTTTGAAAACGCGCGCCGTCGCCTGGCGGATGATGTCGCGCGCCACATTATCGGCGCCTCGCATCTCGCCCTCATACTCAAGTTCGAACTTGCCGGTCAGCGACGGCAACGCCTCATAGATGTCGGCGCAACGCGGCACGACATTCTTCTCGCGGTTGACGAGAGCGCGGCGCTCCGCGTTGGAGATCACGTTTTCCAGGCAGGTGATGGGCATGCGCTGGCTGACGCCGCTCCGCTTGTCAATTTTCTTTTCCTGCCGCGCCTCGAAGGCGACACTCTCGATGACCTCCCGTACGAATTGCGGAACATGGAGGCGGCCGGAGCCGTTGCGATTCGTCCAGGCCTCCTGCGCGGTAATCGCCATGGCGTGATCGAGCGTGGCGGGGTAGTGCGTGCGGATCTCCGAGCCGATGCGGTCCTTGAGGGGCGTGATGATTTTGCCGCGCGCCGTGTAATCCTCCGGGTTGGCCGTGAAGACCAGAGCCACATCGAGCGGCAGGCGCACAGGGTAGCCCTTAATCTGCACGTCGCCTTCCTGCATGATGTTGAAGAGCCCTACTTGGATTTTCCCCGCCAGGTCTGGCAGCTCATTGATGGCAAAGATGCCGCGATTCGAGCGGGGTAGCAAACCGTAGTGAATGGTCAACTCGCTCGAGAGGGCGTGCCCGCCCCGCGCCGCCTTAATGGGGTCAAGGTCGCCGATGATGTCGGCGATCGTGACGTCCGGGGTCGCCAGCTTTTCGACGAACCGCTGATCACGCGGCAGGTAGTCGATCGCCATGGCGTCTCCGCACTCGGCGATCCGTTCCTGGCAAGCCCGGCAGATGGGCTTGAACGGGTCGTCGTTGATTTCGCAACCGGCCAGAAAAGGAATCTCTTCGTCGAGCAGGTTGACGAGGGACCGCAGGATGCGGCTCTTCGCTTGGCCCCTCAGCCCGAGCAGGATGAAGTTGTGACGGGAGAGGATGGCGTTCGCAATCTGCGGGACGACCGAATCGTCATAGCCGATGATCCCCGGAAAGACCGTCTCGCGCGCTTCGAGCTTGCGGATGAGGTTGGCGCGCATCTCATCCTTGACACTCACAGTGCGATAGTTAGCCTTCTTCAGTTCCCCGAGGGTCCTTGGTTTTGGCATTTGCCCTGCCCCGTAGGACATTATATCCGACACGCGGCGCCAACTCAACGCCAGATTCTGTCGAAGTTTGATGGCAATGGGCGGGAGGTTTGATATGCGTCAGTTTATTGGAGGCTGTCGGAGTGGTTAGCTCTGCGGATGAATATCGCCGTTCCCGCCCGCCTTGGCGCGCGCCCGCTTGACGTGATCGGCGTGCAGGATCCACTGGCGAATGGCGCGGGTCACGCACTGCAAGCGCTCACCCTCGTCGCGCAGACCGAGGATCTCCTGCTTGAATTCCATGTCCAGGGGGAGTGGCGAGGCAATTCGGAAGGAGAGATGACGGTAGGGGCGCGGCAGATGAATCTGAACTTCGGGCGATTGGCGCAACCGCTGCATCGCCGAACGAAACAACCCGATGGCCTCCTCGGCCGCGGCGTCGCTCGGGGCTTCGTGCTCGGGATCGTCATCAAAGAATTGCACGCCGCCGCGCAGGTAGGCCTTCTCTTCGTCCGTGTACAGAACCTCGAAGCGTCGACTGCCGACGGTGAAGATGTCCATCCGTCCGTCTTCGTATTTGCGGGTGACGTTCAGGATGCGCGCTGTGCAGCCGACCGTCGCGAAGTGCTCGTCCCGGACCAGAAGCACGCCGAATTCCTGCGGCCCCACGCCCGCGGCCTTGGCAGCCAGACACTCGCCGACCATCAATTTGTAGCGTTCTTCAAAGATGTGTAGCGGGAAAGGCTGCTCCGGCAAAAGCACGGTTTCCAGAGGAAAGAGTGGAAGGAGCAAGTTTTCCATGGCCCCATTGGTCCCCGGCTAAAGCCCGCTGGCTGACTCCGCTCCGTGGGTGGGATAAATTGTGGCGCTCGCGTGCCGAAGTATAGCACGCATGTTTGCCGCGGGCGCTAGGCGATCAGGCTTTCGAGATACGCCTTGGCTTTGCGGATATCTTGCAGTTGCTGCGCGCCTCCGATTTCCCGCTCGATGGTGATGGGCCCGCGATACCGGAGTTCCTTAAGGCGCCTAATGAGCTTTGGGAAATCGACCTTCCCCTGACCGATGGGGACTTCTTCGCCCAGCTTGTGAGGATCGGTCGGATAGAGTCCGTCTTTGGCGTGCAGGCCGCGCACGAGCGTTCCGATCACGTCGAGCGCGTCAAGGGGATTGGCCTTGCCATAGAGAATCAGGTTCGCCACGTCGAGGTTGATTCCCTGGTTGTCGAGCCCGACGTCACGGATCGCGCGTAATAGGGTAATGGGGGTTTCCTGGCCGGTTTCGTAGAGGAACGTTTGGCCGTTCGCTTTGCAGTGGCTCACCACTTCGCGAATGGCGGTCACCGTCGCCTCGTAGACCGGATTATTGGGGTTCTCGGGAATGAACCCGCAGTGCGTGTGAAGGGCCGGGATATTGCATCGCCGGGCAAAGTCGGAGGCCCGCTTCAAATGATCAATCCGCTCGCGCCGGTACTTCTCAGGGACAAGACCGATCGTAAGGGGGCCTTGGTAGAAATCATACACGGCAGGGCCGGGACCGGCAGTGTTAAGCGCTGTAATCTTGATGTCGTAGCGTCGGAGCCCGCCCTTCAGTCGGCTCTCCATTTCCGCGTCGTAGTCGCTGATCCCGGCTTGGCAGGTCGGGAGACCGAGATCGTGAACCTTGGCGAGTGCGCTTTCCGGATCGGGGCCCATGGCAATGATCAGCCCAAGCCGCATGCCCTTGTCGGACGCCACACGTGGCGTGCCTGCCAGCGGGAGCGCGGCAGCAGCCGCTGATACCTGGATGAAATGGCGCCGTGTGAATGTTCGCATCACACAGTTCCTCCTTGTTGGGGTTATTGTAGGGGTGCGAATCTCGAGCCGTCCCAGCGGCACACTTTTTCCACCGTGACGCTTTGCACGGACTCGTCGCGCCCCACGACGTAGAATTCCACCTTGCCCTTCCAGACCGGCTCGCGCACTCTGCCGCGCGGACGAAATTCCACATCGCCTTTCGTGATCGTTCCCGGGGCGCCGACGTTTCTTTCAGGTGGCGCAAGAACCTGGATCTTCGGCGGGAAGGAGCCGAGATTCTGGATTTCGATAGGGGCCTTCCAGAGCGTGGCAAAGCCTTTCGCCGAGATCGAACGGACGACTAGGTTCACGCCTTGGTTCCGAGGTCCGGCGAAGAAAGCCTCGTGCGTGATCAAGCATTCGTTGCCGTCACCCATAAGGTCGCGAGCCTGGATGTAGCGAATCCCTGATTGCATGTCCGCAAAGGGAACTTCAAGGTAGGGGCCGACGCTCAGACCGTCTCCGGTCCGTGCGAAGACCTGAAGTCGGGAGGTTGCGGAGATCGGCGAGCCCAGGAAGCAGACCAGCAACGGATCATCGCCAGCCCGGCGAACCAAGTATCGGGCTACGGAGGTGTGTGCAGCCGTGAAATCTTCCAAGTACGGCCCGCCGAGGAGCTTGAGCAACTCGCCATCGGCGGGGAATCGGCCAAGGGGAAAAGACTCGACTTGGCTAGAATCCACCCAACCCAGAACGGGCGCGAGTTTAGCCGGGTCGATCGCCCGCACGCGCGTCCAGCTCCGACGGTCTGCTTGCTTCACCTCATAGGTCCCGAGAAGCGCGCCGCGGCCAAGCGCGACGAGGATCTTCTTGCGGGCAGCGGGCTTTGATGTGACTTCCAGCGTATCTACTTTTGTCACGCACCAGCCCGTCGCCGCCGGAAGCTTCTTTCCCTGAGCTGAGTCTTCGGCGGCTGCCGAAAGCGAACCAACCAGGAAGAACATTAAGACCAGTTTCTGTGGTTTCATACTGCCGCCTATTCTTCACGCTAAAGCCCGCTTTGACAAACAAAATCTCGGGGCATAGACTTTTGACCGCGAAAATCAGCCCGGGCGCGTCCCGAGTCGGATCGGGGCACAAAAGGGAAGGCCGTGCAATTCGGCCACGGTCGCGCCACTGTGAACGGCGGGGTCTGCCGCGAGGAATTCCATCGTGGCAGGCCGGGCTTCGCGGGTCCGTTTGCCCCCACAGGTCGGGGCAGGACGGAGCCACTGTCCCGAAAGGTCGGGGCGGGAAGGCCGCGCGGAGCTACCATTGACGCCGCAAGTCAGGAAACCTGCCCGGACGTTCAAGGCCGATTGAGGTACCACAAGATCGGCCGCAACCGCGCGCTCTTCGCCTGAAGGAGCGGGTGGAATCCGGCCCCGCCCTCGAAAGATTGCGCGGGGTCTTTTCTTTCCGGCTCGCGCCATGAGGACAGGCGACCCAGCCGACATCGCGATGCAGAACCATCCAAGAAAAGTCATTGGGGCGGTTGCTTGCTTAGTCCTGGCCGTCGCTGTGCCATCCTTAGTGCAAGGGCGCGAAGTGGTGGATCAAACCGGCCGGCGCGTGAACATTCCGGACCGCCCATCGCGTTTGGTCTCACTCGCCCCTAGCATCACCGAAACGCTCTTTGCTCTCGGCCTTGGCGATGAGGTTGTGGGAGATACTGACTATTGCGAATATCCGCCCGAAGCCCGGCAGAAACCGCATGTGGGGTCGATTCTCAATCCCAGCCTGGAAAAGATTGTCAGCCTGAAACCTGACCTCGTCATCGGCAGTCCGGAAGCCAACCGGCGCGAGACGGCAGACCAGCTCGCGCGGTTGCGGATTCCGATTTATGGTGTGAAGGCGCGGAGCCTCGAGGAGACTCTCCGCTCGATCGAAGACCTCGGCCGGGTGCTGGGGCACGAAGCCGCGGGGCGCGCTCTCGCCGAACGCTTGCGCCAAAGGGTCGCTGCCGTCGAACGGCGCGCCGCCACCCGACGACACCCCAGAGTCCTGTTCGTTGTTTGGTACCGGCCGCTCACCACGGCCGGGCCACATTCATTTATTGACGACGTCCTTCGGCGCGCAGGTGGCTTGCCCGTCACCGAAGACCTTGAGGGCGAGTGGCCGCGGATAAGCCTCGAGGAGGCACTGCGCCGCGATCCGGACGTCATCTTGTTCCCGCGCTCGGAGGCGTTTTCGCCCTCGCTCGAGGAATTCAGTCATCTGCCGGGTTGGAAAGAGCTCCGCGCGGTGAAGACGCACCATTTATATCTTATTTCCGACACGATCATTCGGCCCTGCCCCCGTCTGATTGACGCGCTGGAAGAGGTGGCGCGCATTCTGGATGCCTATGAGGGGGAAAAAAAGGGAATCCGATGATCCTGCCCGCAACTCGCCGCAACGTGCTGGTCCTGACGGGGATTCTCAGTGGAGGACTCTTGCTGGTCGCCATGGCCGCGCTGACGTTGGGCGGAGTCCACCTCTCGCTGGCTGAGATCTGGTTGGGGCTGAGGGGCGCCGCCCATAGTTCCGAGGCGGGCGTCATCGTGCGAGAAATCCGACTTCCGCGCGTCTTGCTGGCGATGCTGGTGGGTGCTGCTTTGGCCACGGCGGGCACGGCGCTTCAGGCGCTGCTGCGGAACCCGCTTGCCGATCCTTATGTGCTAGGCATTTCGAGCGGAGCGGCGCTGGGCGCCATCGTCGCGCTCTGGGTGGGAGGCCGGATCGCCGAGGCGTCTCCCCTGATGGCGTTTGCCGGCGCACTCCTGACGACGGCGTGGGTTTACTTGCTCGGTCGCAGGGCCGGCCGGCTGGCGAGTTACACCTTGGTCTTGGCCGGAGTCATTACCGCGTCATTTCTCTCTGCGGTCATCCTTTTCGTGCTCACCATGCTCTCCACGCGCGACGTGCGCGGAGTTGCCTTCTGGCTGATGGGGGATCTCAGCGTGGTGACCGACGCACAGCTTCGAATTCTTGTGCCGGTTGTCGGCCTCGGCATCATCGTCCTCTATGGCTTTTCAAAAGACATGAATGTCCTCCTGCTCGGCGAGGAGGAGGCCGCGCACCTGGGAGTCCCCGTTTCGCGCGTCGAGACGGTAATCTATCTCCTGGCCTCGCTTCTGACGGCGGTGGCGGTCTCGGTAAGCGGAGCGATCGGATACCTGGGTCTGCTCGTGCCGCACCTTGCCCGGATGCTCGTCGGCAACGACCATCGGACGCTGCTGCCGACGGCTGCCCTGGGCGGGGCGATCTTTCTGGTGCTTTCGGATACCCTGGCGCGGACGGTCGTGGCGCCCGCGGAGCTCCCGGTGGGTGCTGTCACTGCGGTCGCCGGCGCACCCGTCTTTATATATTTACTCCGGCGGACGGCAGGCTGAAGAAGGCAGAAGGCAGTCCTCTTCGATGGTTGATGTCGGGACGAAGGAAATTGGGCGCATGATAGGGCGAGGGCTCGCGGACGGCGCGCTCGACGTGGAAGGAGTATCTTTCCGATTTCCGCATTTTGAGCTGGCCCCCACAAGTTTCGCGGCGCGGCCGGGAGAAGTGGTGGCCATCATCGGCCCGAACGGCTCAGGCAAGTCGACGCTGCTTGAAATCGTGAGCGGCCACCTCAGGCCGCTTGCGGGCCGGGTCACGCTCGACGGTGACAACATCCACGAGCTCTCGCCGCGCCAGCGTGCGCAGCGCATCGGCCTGGCTCGCCAGGAGGCGATTCTCCTGTTCTCCTTTCAGGTACGCGAATTTGTGCGCCAGGGACGTCACCCCCATCTCGGCCGGAGTCTGTTCGAGACCAGCGAAGATGAACGTTGGGTGGATTGGGCATTGGCAAGGACCAACCTTGCCGGGTTCGCCAAGCGGCGCGTTCTTGAGATTTCCAGCGGAGAGTTTCAGCGCGCGGTCCTGGCACGCACGCTCGCGCAGCGGCCCCGTCTGCTGTTGCTGGACGAGCCCACGGCCAATCTCGATATCGGCTACCAAATCGAAATGCTGCGGCTGATCCGCAACCTCGCCGCGTCGGAGAACTTCATTGCCGTCGTCGTCACGCACGAGTTGAACCTTGCCGCGGAGCTTGCTGACGCGCTGCTTCTACTCGAAGACGGCCGCTGCCTCACGCAAGGACGGCCCGAGGAGGTTTTGCGGTCGGACGTGTTGAGCCGCGTGTTTCGCACGCCGGTCGTTGTTGATCAAAACCCCAAGAGCGGCCGGCCGCGGGTCACTTGGGTCGCGCCGTAGGGCCGCCCTTCAGGGCGGCAAATAGCTGTGAGCACGGGTGCCGAGCTGAAGCTCGCCGCCCGAGCAAATTCCGATATAATGGTCGAGACGCGCCAAGCCAGGTGGCGCTTCCGGGGGTATGCAGGAAGGAAAACGAATCATGTCGGTTGCCGCTGAGGTTCGCGCCCAATACGAAGCCGTGATCGGGCTGGAGATGCACGTCCAGCTCCTCACCAAGTCGAAAATCTTCTGCGCGTGTTCGACGCGTTTCGGCGACCCGCCGAATTCCAACACCTGCCCGGTCTGTCTTGGCCTTCCGGGGGCCTTGCCGGTGCTCAACCGCGAGGCGGTGACCATGGCCATGAAGGCGGCGACGGCGCTCAACTGCACCATCAATCCGCGCTCGCGCTTTGCGCGCAAGAACTACTTCTATCCCGATTTGCCCAAAGGTTATCAAATCTCCCAATACGACGAGCCGCTCTCTGAGAACGGTTGGATTGAGATTGCCACCGACGGCGCGCGCAAGCGGATCGGGATCACGCGCGTGCATCTGGAGGAGGACGCGGGGAAATCTTTGCATGAGGGTTTCCCTGACTCCGAGAAGAAGTCCTACATCGATCTCAATCGCACGGGCGTGCCGCTGATTGAAGTGGTCAGCGAGCCCGATCTGCGTTCGCCCGAGGAGGCCTACGATTTCGTGACGCGGCTGAAGACCCTGATGCTGTATCTGGAAGTGTCCGACTGCAACATGGAGGAGGGCAGTCTTCGCGTCGATGCCAACGTAAGCGTGCGCCGCGCGCAGGCGACAGAGTTCGGCACCAAGACGGAGGTCAAAAACCTCAACTCCTTCCGTTTCCTCCAGAAGGCGCTCGCCTACGAGATCGAACGCCAAATCAAGAATACGCGCACGATTACCGCTATTTTCCTGAGCCCGACCTGCTGCCGCTGGTTATCACGGAAGAATGGAAAGAAGAAGTTCGCCGCTCGCTGCCAGAGCTGCCCCAAAGCCGCTTGGCACGCTTTGTAAGTTACGGGTTGCCTAAGCAGGATGCAGAGCACTTGGTGTTGTCAAGGACAATGGCTGAGTTCTTTGAGGAGGTCGTGAAAGAAGGCGCGGACAAGAAGCTTGCGGCTAATTGGCTTTTGAATGAGTATCCCTTCCTCCTGCAAGAGGCGCGGGTAGGGTTCACGGAGTACCCCGTTTCCGCGGCCAATTTCGCCAAGTTGTTATCTCTGGTCGAGGAGAAGACCATATCGGGCACCATGGGGAAGGACGTACTGCGGGAGATGATCAGCCGTCGCAACAGCCCGCAGGAGGTCATGGCGGCCCAAGGGCTCGAGCAGATCAGCGACGCGGAGAGGATCGCCGCGGTAGCGCGGGAGATTGTGGCCGCGAACCCTAAGCAGCTTGAGCAGTACCGGAAAGGAAAGACCGCCACCTTCGGATGGTTTGTGGGGCAAGTGATGAAGGCCACCCGCGGCCAGGCGAATCCGCAGGTGGTTCGGGAAGTTCTCACAAAAGAACTCGGCGGGTAAAGTGCCCAGCGAGCAACGGCTTCACCCTGGGCTAGCCCCTTCCGACAGAAAGGAGCGCGCGATGCTGAGCGTAGGTGACAAAGCTCCGGACTTTTCCTTACCTTCCCACACGGGGGAGAAGGTAAGCCTGAAGGATTTCAAAGGCAAAAAGCTGGTTCTCTACTTCTTCCCCAAGGCCGACACTCCTGGTTGAACCAGCGAGGCGAACCAGTTCCGTGACGCCAAAAAAGAACTGGACAAGGTCAAGACCGCGGTGCTCGGCGTGAGCGGCGATACGGTTGAGGATCTGAAGAAGTTCTACGACAAATACAAGCTGAATTTTCCCCTCGCCGGCGACACGTCCCACGCGATGCTGGAACGGTACGGCGTCTGGCAAGAGAAGATGATGTACGGGACGAAGAAGTGGGGAATCTCCCGGACGACGTACGTTATCGATCCGGCCGGCAACGTCACGCACGTTTTTCCCAAGGTGAAAGTCGACGGGCATGTTGCGGAGGTCCTTGCCGCGCTGAAGTCCTGATTCACTGGCTGTGGCGACCCTATCAGGTGTGTCGGGACGAACCCCTTGAACACAGGAGGTCGCCCCGATGAAGTGCCTCGAGGTCCTCCAGCAAGCGTTCTTCAGCAGCCTGATCGAGAATTTACTCCAGCATGGCCGCGACCGGCGGGCTGCGTTTGTAGCCGTAGGTTGGATGGTAGCAATAAAGGACTCGGAACGTCCGCTCGCCGAGAGGGGAGATGTGGACATTCTCCGAAGCCCACCCTTGCGTCTTTAGAAGGTCGTCGAAGGGCTGGATTTCCTCTGCGCTTCGGTCCAACAGGTAGCGCTGGAACTGCAGGTAAGCGTCCTCGCCCAAGGCCACGATCGTCTCCAGGTTAGGGAACAACTTCAATTCCTCACGCAGGTGCTTGGCGCAATAAGCCAGAGCCTTCTCGGGCGCGTGCGGCAGCGTCGAGTGGCAGCGGAGTGCGTCCATGAGGACGAAGCGCGATTTGAATTCGGAGAAGTCTTTGACCCCTACGAGTTCGTAAAGGCCGGAGACGAAACGGTTCGGCCGCTGCGGACTGTGGTAAAGGAACTGCTCCGCGTTCAACGGGGCATCCCGGCCGATGATCGCGGTGCGTACCACGTTCAGGTCGGGGTAGTCCCGCTTCACGTACTTGGCGAGGAACTCGCGGGGAGGCAGCCGGATCGAGGAGATGGCGGCGCAGTCGTGGCAGTTCGCGATCTTCAGGCGGAGAACGTCGGTCTCGAGGCCGGGAATGCGGGCCTGGGTGCTGGTGACGGGCTCTGCCGTGAGCGCCAGTTGGAGCAGCATCTCGGCGCTGGTGCCCGGCGGTCCGAAGATCAGATTGTCGATCAGGCGGGCGGGGCCGATGCGGGCTGCCACGAGCGCGACGCAACCACTGGTGACGCGCTCGACGGGCTGGAGCCTGACGGGATCGACGATCGCGGCATAGTCGAGCTGAGCACGGGGCTCGGCGGCAAAGACGCGGCGCATTTCCTCGAGCAATGAACTCACTTGGGTCTCACCTTTGTGCGCCATTTCTTCAGCCCGGCGCAGGCTACGGCTCAAAACGGTCGCCGCCTGACGTTCCTCCGTGCTCAGATATGCGTTGCGCGAACTCATGGCAAGGCCGTCTGCCTCGCGCACAACGGGACAGATCACCAGCCGCGTTTCGAGATTCAAATCTTCCACCAGCCGCCGGATGACAAGCGCCTGTTGGAAATCCTTCTGGCCGAAATAGGAGATATCCGGCCGGACGATGTTGAGCAGCTTTAGAACGACCGTAGCGACGCCGCGGAAGTGCCCGAGACGGGACGCGCCTTCAAGCGGGGCAGCCGTCTCGCCGGGCAGAACAAACGTTTCGAAACTCTCCGGGTAGATTTCGCTTGCACTCGGTGCGAAGACGGCATCAACCCGCGCATGGTGTATCGCCTCAAGATCTTTTTCCAGGTTTCTGGGGTAACGAGAGACGTCTTCCGCCGGGCCGAACTGCGTGGGGTTCACAAAGATCGAAACGACGACCACGTCGCACTGGCGCCGCGCCTGGTGCACCAAGCTGAGGTGGCCTTCGTGCAGCGCGCCCATCGTCGGAACTAAGGCCAGCGATTTGCCCGCGCTGCGCGCTTGGCGGGCAAACCCTTGCATCTCCGCTATCGAGGTGATGAGCCGCATAACGGTTGAAGGGCCGAGGCTGAGAAGCGACAGCGCGGAAACCCACGCCGCACGCCTGCGGTTGGTATCCGGCGGATCTTCAGCCTTCGCCGTTCATGCTTCAGCCGTCGTCCTTCAAATCTCTGATTGTAGCCCATTTCAAGAACTGTTCGCGGAGGCTGGGCGACCAGTGGTAGGACTCGGCGTCACTGGGAAAGCGGCTCGCGACGACGTCATCGCGATAGCTAGCGATGGCGTCGCGGGCGGCTTGGCCAAGTTCCCCGTAAGTACGGACAAACTTGGGAGGTGGCTGGAGGGCAAGCCCGAGCAGGTCATGAAGCACCAGAATCTGTCCGTCGCAGTCAGGGCCCGCGCCGATGCCGATGGTGGGGATCCGCAGCCGTCCGGTAATGAGCGCCGCGAGCTCGCGAGGAATCCCTTCCAGCACTAAGGCGAATGCGCCCGCATCCTCCACCGCCTGAGCGTCACTGAGCAAGTCGCTGGCAGACTCCAGCGTCTTCCCTTGCACGCGGTAGCCGCCGAAGCTGTGCACCGATTGCGGTGTCAAGCCGATATGGCCCATCACCGGGATCTCGGCATCGACTAGGCGCCGGATGAGCGTGGCGCGTTTGGCTCCGCCTTCGATCTTCGCCCCCTCGGCGCCACCTTTCAGGCTGCGGATGCCGGCGCGCAATGCTTCCTCTTCGCCCTGGTGGTAAGCGCCGTAGGGAAGATCCACAATCAGGAGCGCGCGGCGAACGGCGCGACGCACCGCTCGCAGGTGGTGGAACATCTCGTCGAGGGTCACAGGGATTGTCGAATCGTAGCCCAGAACCACCTGCGCCAGGGAATCGCCCACCAGAATGATGTCCACGCCGGCCTCGTCCACGAGGCGCGCGGTGGGGTAGTCGTAGGCGGTCAGACAAACAATCTTTTCTCCGCGCAGCTTGCGTTCCAGGATGACGGGAACAGTGACCTTGCTCACGGCCTCAGGTTTGGGGTCCATGGCGTTGACCTCGCAGATGGGAGTTGAAACTTGCGGGCCGAAGGACCGTGGACTGGAATCGCGGCCCTTGGCACACTGGTCTCATACACGCAATCGGAGATCTAAAATCCAAAATCCAAAATAAAAACCCTCTCTGTCGCAGGATTTTCTCACCGGCGCTCATAGCGCGAGTGCCCAGGGGCCCGAGCGGGTCCCCACTGGCCTGGACAGAGAGGGTCAAACTTCTTATTCGACGGTCCGAGGCGCTCTCCCTCGCCCCGCGCCGCCATGAGTTCCTCATAATATCCGTCTCAGTCCGCCGAGGCGGATCCAAGCGGCAAGAAATATTGCGTGCCCTTCACCGGCTGGCTCAGGCGGTCGAGCAGTTCCTGTAAATCCTCGTTCCGGTCGACAAAATCGATCTCGGACGTGTCCACCACCAGCAGGCTACTCGAGCGATAATGAAAAAAGAAGTGCTCGTACGCCTTGACTACTTCCTCGAGATACTCCTCGGACATTTGACGTTCCTGCGGCACGCCTTTCCGGGCTATGCGCCGCCGGAGCGTCTCCGGCTTCGCTTGTAAGTATATCACCAAATCGGGAAGCGGCACCTGCTCCGCGAAGAGGCCGTAGAAGCGATTGTAGAGCGCCAGCTCGGCATTGGTGAGATTCAGGTAGGCGAAGATCTTGTCTTTCTCGAAGAGATAGTCGCTGACGACGGCGCGGTGGGCATTGGCGGCGAGGTCCAGCTCCCGCAATTGCTTGTAGCGCTCGACGAGGAAGTAGAGTTGCGTAGCCAGCGCCGCCGCAGGCTTGCCTTCATAGAAACTCTCGAGGAACGGGTTGCATTCCAGATCGTGGATCAACACCGCATTCATCCGCTCCGCGAGGATTCTTGCCAGGCTCGACTTGCCCACGCGAATCGGTCCCTCGATGGCGATGAAGTGAGGCGGCTCGAACTTTGGCAGCTTGGCCATGGGGGGTGCCGAGCGTAGGGAATTAGGAATGATGAATTATGAATTGCGAATTAAAGGCCGCGCTTCGCTGTCCTCGCTCTTCCCTGGAATTCGTCATTCATAATTCGTCATTCAGATTTCAACCGGATCACCTGACTCGTATCCGGCGTGTCGTGCAGCATCTCCAGGACCGTCTGCTGAGTCACGGGGTGACGCATCCGGCCAGCAAGCTCGCCGAGCGGAACCAAAACGAAGCGTCTCTCCGCCAGCCGTTCGTGGGGAATGGTCAAGGCCGCCGAGCGGACGACGACATTCTCATAGAGCAGAATATCGATGTCAATGGGCCGCGGGCCTTTGGCGACCGCCGGACGGCGGCCGAGTTGCCGTTCCACCGTTTGCAGCGCCTTGAGCAATTGCAGGGGCAGCAGGTCGGTTTCGGCCTCGACGACGCAGTTCACGAACCAGCGTTGCGGGGCGAAGTCCACGGGTTCGGTCTTGTAGAATGATGAGACCTTGCGCACCCCGACCCCGGCGGCAGGAAGCAGTTCCAAAGCCCTGCGGATGTGGCCTCGGCGATCACCGACATTCGAACCCAGGGAGAGATAAATGCGCTTCATGGGTTTTCAGTTCTAGACTGATGCTCAGCGCGAACTGCCGCTCGTCGAAGAGTGCTATTCAAAGAGCTTGGGGGGAGCCGCGCGGGGCAGAGGCTGATTCAGATGCCGGTAGGCGGGCTCATTGGCCTTTCGCCCGCTCTTCGTGCGGCTGATGAATCCCTGCTGGAGCAGGAATGGTTCGACCATGTCCACCAGCGTGTCCACTTCCTCGTTGAGCGTTGCGGCCAGCGCTTCGACCCCGACCGGGCCGCCGCTGTAAATGCGAATGATCGTATCGAGGAAAGTCCGGTCCAAGTCATCCAGTCCCAATTCGTCCACCCCTTCGAGTTTCAAAGCGTCGCGAGCGACGGCGCGGGTGATGCCGCCGTCCGCCTTCACTTCGGCGTAATCACGCACGCGCCGCAGCAGGCGGTTGGCGATGCGGGGGGTCCCGCGCGCCCGGCCGGCAATCTCCAGGGCGGCGCCTTCCTCGAGTTTGGCGCCCAGGATGCGCGCCGATCGGACGACGATCCGCCGCAGCTCATCGTCGTTGTAGAACTCCAGGTGAAAGAAGAGGCCAAAGCGATTCCGCAGGGGGGAGGAGAGGGTGCCGGCGCGGGTTGTCGCGCCCACCAGCGTGAACTTCTTGAGCGGCACGTTGATGGTCTTGGCGAACATCCCCTTGTCCACGACGAAATCTACTTTGAAGTCCTCCATGGCGGGATACAGGAATTCCTCAATGTTCGCCGGCAGGCGGTGGATTTCGTCAATGAAGAAGATGTCGCCCTCGCCGAGGTTGGTAAGAATCCCCATCAGGTCGCCAGTGCGTTCCAGAGCGGGTCCGGAGGTCGTGGTGATCTTCGAGCCCATGGCGTTGGCGATGATGTAAGCGAGCGTCGTCTTGCCCAGGCCCGGCGGGCCATAGAAGAGCACGTGCTCGAGCGGCTCGCCGCGCTTGCCGGCCGCTTCGAGAGCGATGGAGAGCTTCTCCACCAGCTTTTTTTGTCCGACGTATTCGTCGAGCGTCGGCGGGCGAAGAGTGCGATTGAAGCTCTCCTCTTCCTTTGAAATCAGTTCCGGCGATACGAGGCGCACGCGGGACATCATTCACTCTTCACAATTCATCATTTCCCGATTGCTGTTGTTCAAACACCTTGCGGAGGAAATCTTCCACCGTTTTCAGGTTCTTGTGTTTGGCGAAGGTGGCTTCCACGATGCGCTGCGCCTCGCCGCGCGAGTATTCGAGCTGGGTGAGCACTTGCACGGCTTCCTGCCTGAGCTCGCTGGCGGATTCGCGCTCGATGGCCAACGGCTCCTCCGTATGTGCCAGGGCGAATTTCGCCATTTTCCCGCGCAGCTCGGTGACGATGCGTTCCGCGGTTTTCTTGCCGACGTAAGGTAGTTCTTCCAGGAACGCCGCGTCGCCGTGCTCGATGGCGAGGGCGATTTCGTTGATCGGCCGCACCAGGCATTTGAGCGCCTTCATGAATCCCACGCCCGGCACGGTCGTGAACAGTTCGAAGAATTCGCGATCGAGGGGATCGAGAAAACCCACGAGTTTCGGCGTCAGGTGGCCTCCACCCATGGCGCCGTCAATATAGTAGATCGTATAGAGGGTCACAGGATTCGGCCGCTCGTTGGCCGGCATCTGCCGCAGACGTGAGGCGATGCCCGAGGGGACGAAGACCTCATAGCAGAGCGAATTCACGCGCACGAGCAGCGATTGCCGCTGAATGCGATCGTAGAGGACTTCGCCGATGATTTCAGAAATCAGCGGATTGCTCCTTTGCCCTGGTGGCGCTTTATGCTGATTCTCGGGAGGGCAAAGCCCTCTCCTACCGGCGTCCGTTGGCCCCGGGGCGCAGCGAATTCACATAGCATAACGCCGCCGCCAGGGCGTCGGCCACGTCGGGCGGATGCGGCGTGCGGCCGAGCGAGAAGGTCTGCTGCACGGCCCGCTGCACTTGGAGCTTGCTGGCATTGCCGTTTCCGGTCACGGCCTGCTTAATGCGCTTCGCTGAGAGGCTAATCACCGGCAAGCGCGCCAAGCGCGCCGCGAGGCAGATCACTCCCCGCGCGTGTCCCATCAGAATCGCCGTCCGCGGGTATTCAACGTGGCTATAGACTTCCTCCAGGCACATGGCTTGCGGACGGAAGTCTTCGATTACTCCGCGCACCTCGGAAAAGAGCGATTCCAGCCTGATGGGCAGATTGTTGCCCTCGCTCCGAGGCAGCCGGATCACTCCCGCCTCGAGCAGCCGGACTTCGTTTGGCCGGAATTCCACCACCCCATAGCCGGTCACGTTCAGCCCGGGGTCAATCCCGATGACACGAGTCGGCGCCTGTGAACTTCGCGGCATGCGGAGGGATTGTAGCACTGCGCGGCCAAAAAAGGAGTCGGGAGTCAGGCGGGAGAAGGGAGAAGGGAGAAGGCAGAAGGCAGAAGGCAGAAGGCAGAAGGCAGAAGGCAGAAGCTCGTCTCTGGTTGATGAACCAAAGTAACGCGGCGGCCTTTTCAACAGAGGCTTAGGATGGGCGACATGAATCCAAAATCTAAAATCTAAAATCCAAAATCGGGTTACCGGGGCGTGGCATCCGGCAGCCCGCCGTCAACGGGGAGCGTGGCCCCGGTGGTGGGCGTCTGGCGCGTGGCGAAGAAGAGGACGGCGTTTGCCACATGTCGGGCGGTGACGGCGGCCTTCAGCAGGTTCCGTTGGCGATAGTATTCTTCCAGGCCCTTTTCGTCGAGGCCCCGCGCGCGCATCCGGTCGGGGCCGACTTCCGCCCAGAGGCCCGACTTGCGCCCCCCGTGCGCGAAGACCGCATCGGGGGACACCATGTTCACGCGCACGCCGAGTTCGGCCAATTCCAGGCTGGCGATCCGGGCGAGTTGATGCGCCGCGGCCTTCGTGGCGCTGTAGGCGCCGAACTTTGCGCCCGGCGCGAACACATTCTTGGTGGAAACGAGAACGATGTCCCCGCCCGTCCCTTGGGTTTTGAAATGCCGCCCAGCTTCGCTGATAACGAGCAGCGTACCTTCCACATTGACGCGCTCGAGCTTGCGAAATGACTCGAGGCTCAACTCCGCGAGCGGCGCAACCATGGCGATGCCGGCATTCACAACGACCAAATCGATCCCTCCCCAGGTTTCGATAACGGCTGCGAAGGCCTGGACAACGGATGCCGGGTCGGTCACATCGAGGGGAACTCCGAGGGCCCGCTCGCCGTACCTCGTCCGCAACGTGTCCACCAAGCTCTTCAATGCATCTTCCGCGAGGTCCGTCGCCGCCACGTGACAGCCTTGCTCCAATAGTCCTTCGCAGATGGCCGAGCCGATCGCACCCGCCGCTCCCGTGACAAGAGCGACCTCGCGCGCGAGCGCCGGCTCCTCGCTCGCGCCCAGCTTAGCCTGCTGAAAGCTGTGGTATTCCATTTCGAAGAGGTGCTCTTCGGAAAGTCCCTCGTAACTTCCCATCGCCGCCACGCGCGACTTGACGGCCAGCGTATGCGCGGTGATGTCGCGGGCGATTCGCGCTGCCTGCACATCCTTGCCGGCGCACAGCGCTCCGAGGCCGGGCATGAGCACGACCTGAGGTTGGGAGTCGAAGGGCGCAACGCCGACGGGAATGTTCGCGGCGTGCCGGGCGACGTACGCGTCATACTGGGCTGAGTAATCCTGGATTGCCTTTGACAACTGCTCGCGCAGCTTGGCTGGATCGTCGTAGTGTGGCGCGTCAACCCAAAGTGGCAACCCCTTGGTGCGGATCAGGTGGTCGGAGGTGAGCGGCGGTGTCAATGCCAACTCGCGGCCGCGGTCGGAATTAACAAAATCCAGAATTTCGCGCGTCGTGAGCGGAAGCAGGATCGCACGACGATAGGGCCGGTCCGGGTCGCCACTCGGCTCGGCGAGCAGACCCCGGAGGATCGGAGCAACCTGGACAACACGCTTGCTTGCGGCCTCAAGGGGCGTCTGCACGGCGACCCTGAGCGGGTTCGTTGCCCGCTTCGCGACGGAATCTTCCGCGCGGGAGACCAACTCGATCATCGTCGAGTAGGCCTGTTGTGCCGTCTGCCCCCACGTGACCATGCCGTGCTTCATCCAGACCATCCCGCGCGCTTGCGGGCTCGCTTCGTACGCCGCCGCGACGGCTTTCGCCAGCTTGAAGCCGGGCCGGATATAAGGGAGCACAATGACCTCGTCCCCCAGCACCTCTCGTATCAGCTTCTCTCCGCCAGTTTGGTTGGTCAGCGCCAGGATCGCATCCGCGTGCGTGTGGTCGATAAATTTAGGAGGCAGGAAGGCATGCACAAGTGTTTCAAGCGATGGAGTGGCGGCGCGAGGATTGAAGAGCCGCGCCCGGAACTCATCCATCATCTGCTGGTCGTCAAGGTCCGCGAGCGCGCGCAATTTCCTAAGCGAAGCAAGGTCGAGGCCGGGATGCCCCTCGGGCTCAATCGTGCCCATGTCGAATCCCGAGGCCTTGACGAATATCGCGGGCACGGATTCGCCCAGGATGTTCGTGTGCGTTCCTTTGACGGAGGTATTTCCCCCCCCGTGCAGGACCAATGCTTCTTCGCTGCCCAGCAGGCGGCTAGAGTAAGTCCGCAGAGCAACGTCTAAGCCCCAACGAGCGCCGTACTTCTCTACGAATTGCTCTGCTTCTTCGTCACGCCAGCGATTTTCCATGTTTCTGTGAACTCGCGGATCAGAATTCTGAATTCAGAATCATAATTTGACCGCCGCCATCATAAAGCGAGCGTTCTCTTCCACCGCCTTCCCATCGAAGACAGCGCTTCCGGTGACGATGAGATCCACGCCGGTCTTTGCCACTTCGGCGATATTGGCGCGGGTGATGCCGCCGTCGACTCCCAGCAAGGTCTCTCTGCCTGAATCGGCGATCATCTGTTGCGCTTGGGTGATCCGCCGGAAGGTCGAGGGGATAAACTTCTGTCCTCCCCAGCCGGGATTGACCGCGAGCAGCAGGATGAATTCCAACTCGTCGAGCAGCGGATCGAGCGTTTCAAGCGGCGTTCCGGGATTTAGGGCGGCCCCGCGCACAATGCCTCGCGCCGGGTCGTTGGCGTTCGTTAGGCTGCGCATTTGTTGCAGGACGCGGTGCGGGTGCCCGCAGGCTTCGGGGTGGATGGTGATGATATCAGCTCCCGCGGCGGCATACTCGGCCACCTTCTCAACCGGGTCGGCAATCATCAGGTGTGCGTCTTTGAGCAGGGGTGTTTTAAGTGCCTTGATGAACGGCGGCCCTACGGTCATCATCGGGCAGAAGCAGCCGTCCATTACGTCGATGTGGACTACCTTGATGCCCGTCCGTTCGAGCAAGTCGAGTTCTGTGCCCAGCGAAAGCAAGTTGGCCGTCAGGATGCCCACGCTGACGGTTGGACACGAGTCGCGAAGGAGTTTCGTGATAGCTTGATCGCCCATTTTTGTGATCGGCCCTCACCCGTCCCGATGGACTTTATCGGGAAACCCTCTCCGTTGGAGAGGGTTGGAGATGAGTGTGCGTCCTGCGACGACGCTCTATCGGCCCGCGAGAGTTTCGACTTTCTTCTCGTTCTTGAGCGTCTGGTAGAAGTCGTAGGCGTGTTCAGGTTTCAGGCCTTCGTGGACAACCTTGCCGACTGCCTGAATCATCGCCGTGGGCGCGTCGGATTGGAAGATATTGCGTCCCATATCTACGCCGGACGCGCCTTGCTCGACCGCGTTCGAAGCCATCTTCAAGGCATCGAGCTCAGGCAGTTTCTTGCCGCCTGCCATCACCAGCGGCACCGGGCACGACGCCGCCACGGTCTCGAAGCCCTCGGGGCAGAAGTAAGTCTTCACGACGTGCGCGCCCAGTTCGGCGCAAATCCGGCACGCCAGGCGCAGATATTTGGCGTCGCGGGTCAGGGTCTTGCCCACCGCCGTCACGCCCAGCACGGCCACGCCGTAGCGGTTGCCGGCGTCCACCAGGCGGGTCAGGTTGTGGATCGACTGCGTCTCAAACTCGCCGCCGACGAAAACCTGCACGGCCACCGCGCAGGCGTTCAGGCGCACGGCGTCCTCTATGTCGAGAGCGATCTGCTCGTTCGAAAGCTCCTTGAGGATGCTCGGCCCGCCGCTCGCCCGCAGCACGATGGCGTTGCGGCAGGAAGATGGAATCGTCGAGCGCAGGATGCCGCGCGTCAGCATCAGCGCGTCGGCATAGGGAGCCAGCGGCACGATGTTGACGTCCACGCGCTCGAGGCCCGTCGTCGGCCCCTGAAAGTAGCCGTGGTCAATGGCCAGCATCACCGTCTTGCCCGAGGCCGGGCTGAAAATCCGCGCCAGGCGGTTCTGCAGCCCCCAGTCTAGCGCCCCCGAGCCCTTCAGAAAGAAGGCCCGGTTTTTCGCTGGAACGTCCAGATAGAATTCCTTGGTCTCATGTGTGCCCTCAATATCAGCCATGATCGGTTCTTCTCCTTGGACTCATAGGATTAAGCATAAATCCCGCGCAGCTTGACCGTGAAGGCCACGCGGTCGATGGCGAGCATATACGCGGCGATACGGTTGTTGACATTGTGCTTCTCACCGTAGCGGACCACATCATTGAAGGCGCTCACCATGATGTGTTTCAGCCGCTCGTTGACCATCCCTTCCGGCCAGAAGTACCCCTGCCGATCCTGGACCCACTCGAAATAGGAGACCGTCACGCCGCCCGCGTTGGCAAGAATGTCGGGGATGACGAAGACCCCGCGCTCGAACAGAATATCATCGGCGGGCGCCGAGGTAGGGCTGTTGGCGCCTTCGGTGAGGATGCGCGCCTTGATCTTGTGGGCATTTTTGCTGGTGATGACGCTCTCGGTGGCGGCGGGCAGGAGAACCTCGCAATCCTGTTCCAGAATCTCCATGTTGTCGATGCTCTCGCCGCCTTTGAAGCCTTTAACGGTTTTGGCCTCCTTGACATATTCCGCGAGCGTGGGAATATCCAGCCCTTGGGCATTGAACAGGCCGCCGAGGATATCGCTCACCCCAATGATTTTGTACACGGCCTCGTGCATGAGGCGGGCGGCCTGCGAGCCGACGTTGCCGAAACCCTGAATGATCACGCGGGTCTGCTGGCGCTGGCGGCCAAAGCGTTTGAGGGCTTGGTCGGTCACGATCATGCAGCCGCGCCCGGTGGCCTCGCGGCGGCCGCGCGAGCCCCCGAGATCCAGCGGCTTCCCGGTCACGCTGGCCGTCACCGTGTGCCGGACGTGCATCGAGTAGGTGTCCATAATCCAGGCCATCGTCTGCTCGTTGGTGTTCATATCGGGGGCGGGAACGTCGCGCTCCGGGCCGATGTAATCAAGGATCTCCGCCGTGTAGCGCCGCGTGATGCGCTCGAGTTCGCCCAGAGAGAGTTTCTGCGGGTCGCAGATGATACCGCCCTTGGCGCCGCCAAAGGGGATGTTGACGACCGCGCACTTCCAGGTCATCTCGGCGGCCAGGCCGCGGATTTCATCCAGCGTCACATTGGGCGCAAAGCGGATGCCGCCTTTGCAGGGCCCGCGCGCGATGTTGTGCTGGACCCGAAAACCATCGAACACTTCCAACTGTCCGGTATCGAGGATCACCGGGATGTGAACAACGATCTCCCGATTCGGGGTGCGAAGGTATTTGGTGAGGCCCGGGTCCAACTGCAGTTGGCGCGCCGCCACGTCGAAGCGCGCAGCCATGCACTCGTAGACGCTGAGTTCCTTCTCCGCCTCGGTTCCCGTCGTGCCCATGGTCACCCCCGCGAGAGGCTTATGGTCGCCACACGCGAGAAGTAGCGGCCCCATCCCGATGGCCCCTATTGGGGCCACGGCGCGATCGAATCCGCGGCGTTTTTGGTGATGTTAAATCACCGCCACGCCGCGCGTGAGAAGTATAGCAAATGGGCCGGGGGGGAAACAGAACTCCTTGCGAAAGCGCCACTTGGCTTGACGCCGCACTTTCTCTGAGAGAAACTGTAACTGTTCAGGGATCCGCGAATGTTTCAATTTGCAGGCGCTTCGGCTGCGGCCTAATCTGTAGTCAAAGACTATAGGTTGAGGGTGAGGTATCATGGGACCCAAACGCCATTCGACAGGGCAAAATCACCCTGATTCAGCGGCTCAGCGCCCGCGGGCGGCAACTCGACGACCCAAGAACAAATCGGTTCCCGTGGTAGGCGTTGGAGCGTCGGCGGGAGGGTTGGAGGCTTTTCAGCAGTTGCTCAGCAGTTTGCCGACCCGCACCGGCTTGGCTTTTGTATTTGTCCAGCACCTGGCCCCTAAACACGAGAGCATGCTGACTGAACTCCTTTCCAGGAGCACGAAGATTCCCGTCCACGAGGTCCAGGAGGGAATGGCAGTAGCTCCCGACCACATCTATGTGATTCCCGCCAACACCAACCTGGTTATCTCCGCTGGCGTGCTCCATCTCCTGCCGCGCAAGGAAACTGAGTTGCCGCACATGCCCATTGACTGCTTTCTGACCTCACTGGCGGAAGACCGCAAGGGCAGAGCCATCGGGGTGATTCTCTCCGGCACTGCCTCCGACGGGACTCTGGGACTCAAAGCCATCAAAGCGGAAGGGGGCATCGCCTTCGCGCAGGATGAAAAGACCGCGAAGTACGACAGCATGCCGCGCAGCGCCATTGCCGCGGGCGTCGTGGACTTCGTCCTGCCGCCGGAGGGGATCGCCAAGGAGCTGACCAGAATCGGCCGCCACCCCTATGTCATCCAGGCCCGGGCGGCGGAAGGCGACGAGTTGCTGGTGGCCGGCGACGATGAACTCAATCAAATCCTCACCCTGGTGCGCGGGGCCACGGGTGACGATTTCACGTACTACAAGAAATCCACCCTCAAGCGGCGGATCAAGCGGCGCATGATCCTGCACAAGATGGAAAAGCTGGCCCAGTACGTCCGCTACTTGCGCGGCAATGGGCCGGAATTGCAGGAGTTGTACCAGGACTTTCTGATTAACGTGACGAGCTTTTTCCGCGACCCAGGAGTTTATCAGGCTTTTAAGAAGAAAGTCTTTCCCCTCCTTTTGAAGAGCCATCCCGCAGACTCCGCGCTCAGGATTTGGGTTCCCGGTTGTTCGACCGGGGAAGAGGCCTATTCCCTTGCCATCTGCGCGCTGGAGTTCTTGGGCGAAGCCAAGAGCAATATCCCCATTCAGCTTTTCGGCACGGATATCAGCGAAACGGCCATCGAGAAAGCGCGCGCCGGTAAATACGCGGAAGGCATCGCTGCCGACGTCTCGCACGAGCGCTTGCGACGCTTCTTTTTGGGCGTGCCGGGAGGATATCAGGTTAGCAAGGCGATTCGAGAGATGTGCGTTTTTGCGCGCCACAACCTGCTCAAAGACCCGCCATTTTCCAGGATGGACCTGGTCAGTTGCCGCAATCTTCTCATCTACCTTGACTTGGGCGCCCAAAAGAAGGTGATACCGGTCTTGAGCTATGCCCTTCGTTCCCCGGGCTTCCTCATTCTGGGAACGTCGGAAAACATCACGGCGTTCTCGGAGCTGTTCTCTCTGGTTGACAAGAAAAGTAAGATCTATGCGAAGAAGCCGACCGGCGTCGCGCACGTCGGCATGTACTTGCCTGCCAGCATTACGCTCGAAAAGGCGAAGCCGGGCGTGCGAGGCGGCGGCGAGGCGACGGTCGCCTTCGATGTGCAAAAGGAAGTGCAGCGCCTTCTGCTTTCGGAGTACACGCCGGCAGGAGTGGTCGTCAACAGCGATCTGAACATCATCCAATTCCACGGCCACATGGGCGGGTTTCTGGAGCCGGCACCCGGCCAAGCCAGCCTGAACCTGGCCAAGCTGACCCAGGAGGCCCTGTCCCTGGACCTGCGCACGATCATCCATGCGGCCAAGAAGCAAGATGCGCCGGTCGTCAGGGAAGGCGTGCGACTCAAATCCCAGGGCCGGGACCGGAATATTACTCTGGAAGTTGTCCCCATCAAGGGCTCTTCTCCGCGCGACCGTTACTTTCTGGTCCTTTTCCGGGAGGAGGAGCCGTTGCCGAAGAAGCCCGTGGTGCACGAAGCCAGGGCGGGGAAGCTCCGACGCAAGTCCGAGGAAGCCGAAACTGCCCGGCTGACCGAAGAGCTCGATTACATGCGCAGCCACGTCCAGGCCATCTTGGAAGAGCAAGAGGCCACCAATGAGGAATTGCGGTCCGCGAACGAGGAAATCCAGTCGAGCAACGAGGAACTGCAGAGCACGAATGAGGAGCTGGAAACCGCCAAAGAAGAACTGCAATCCTCCAACGAAGAATTGACGACGCTGAATGAAGAACTGCAGAACCGCAACACCGAGCTGGACGCGCTCAATAACGACCTCAATAACCTCATCGACAGCATCAATGTCCCTGTGGTGATGTTGAGCAAGGACCTGCGCGTAAGACGCTTTACCCCTCTCGCGGAGAAGGTGCTGAACCTCATCCCGACCGACTTGGGCCGGCCGATTACCGACCTGAAACCCAACATCGAAGTTCCCAACCTGGAAAAGCTCGTGGCGGAATCCATTGATACCGTCAGCCTAAAAGAGCAGGACGTTCAGGACCGGCACGGCCATTGGTATTCCTTGCGAGTGCGCCCTTACAAGACCGCCGAGAATGTTATCGACGGAGTGGTGATGACCCTGATGGACATCGACGCGCTGAAGGCGGAGGTGAATGATCTGCGCCTCTACGCCGAGTCGATTGTCCAGACGGTGCGCCAGCCTCTGGTGGTCTTGGATGGAAACCTGCGGGTCGTAACGGCCAATGCCGTATTCTACGAGACGTTCCATGTTTCCGCGGAGGAAGTACAGAACAGGTTCCTCTATACTCTGGGAAATGGCCAGTGGGATATCCCCAGCCTGCGCGAACTTCTCGAAAGGGTCCTGCCCACACGAACGGCTCTTGAGGGATTCGAGGTGCGACACGAGTTTCCGGCCATCGGGCAACGGACCATGCTGCTCAACGCCCGCCAGATTCGAACCCGTGGGGGCGCTGCGACGCTCATCCTGCTGGCGATGGAGGACATCACCGAACGCAAGAAAGCTGAGCAGGTCATGCGCGAGTTGCCCGCGCGGCTGGTGGAGTCCCAGGAAGAAGAGCGGCGGCGCATCGCCTGGGAGTTGCACGACGGCACGGGACAAAACATCGCGGCCCTGGCCCTGAACTTGGGTATGTTGAAGGGATGGGGCTCCAAGCTCGATGAAAAGGGCCGGACAGCCCTGAGCGATTGCTTCAATCTGGCCAGCCACGTTTCCGACGAATTGCGCGATATCTCCTATATACTGCACCCGCCGCTACTCGACGAGATGGGCCTGGAACAGGCGTTACGCTGGTTTGTGGACGGTTTCGCCAGGCGGACCGGACTCCAAGTTGACCTGGAGATGCCGAGCGGCGGCCTGGCTAATCTGCCGGAACCGGCTCGGTTGGCGGCATTTCGATTAGTCCAGGAAGCCCTCACCAACGCGCAGCGACATTCGGGCAGCAAGACAGCCAAAGTTGTGGTGTCGCAGGACGGGAACAAAATAAACCTTGAAGTGGTCGATGAAGGTCGCGGTATGGGCCCCGATCAAAAGCTTGGCCTGGGCCTGCTGGGGATGCGGGAACGCGTCGCGCAATTGGGCGGGCGGCTGGATATCGTTTCTGACGGCCGGGGTACTTCCGTGAAGGCTGCCTTGCCCGTCACCCCGAAGAGATAAAGATAACCTCTCTAGCGCTGGGCTGTAGCGGCGCTCTATGAGCGCCGGTTCTTGGACAGAAAAGCCGGCGGTCATAGACCGCCGCTACAACAAGCTGGCGCGCTCGGGATCGCCAGGGCGGGGCCTCCAGCCCGTGTTGCCGCCCTCATTTGCGGCGCTACACCAAGGGGCTAGGCGCCAATTCTGGCGATGCGGCCGGGGCAGGGTTTGCCGCCAGGGTAGAGAGGGCCACAAGCTCAAACGAGCCCTTTTCCCGAAGCAAGCTATCGACCAGCGCGAAATGCATGGCGTGGCCGGCGCGTTCGGCCTCCACATGCCCTATGAGGGGATGACCGAGCAAGGCCAGGTCGCCGATGATATCCAGGAGCTTGTGCCGGCAGCATTCGTCGGGGAAGCGCAAGCCTTCCGGGTTCATGGTTCCAGCGAGCCGCCCTTCACCAAGCCGCGTTGGCGAAGGGTCTCGACCTCCTCCAGAAAACCGAACGTGCGTGCGGGGGCGATTTCCGATCCGTAGTCCGCGGTGTTGGGGGCAAATTCCAGCGACTGTTCGCCGATCAGCGGGTGATTGAAGGCGATTCGATAGGAAATCCGTAGCCTGTCCGAGGGATAAATGGCGATGCGCTTGTTTCCCTCTACGACCTCGACGGGCCTCAAAACTCTTGCGTAGAGCCGCCGCGCTCGCTGCCTTTTCACTCCGGCCTGAGCGATCATGCGAACGAAGGGCAAGGCGCTGCCGTCCAGAATCGGCAGCTCGAGGTTGTCGATTTCCACGTAGACGTTGTCGATGTTCGAGGCCGCGAGCGCCGAGAGCAGATGCTCCGTGGTGGAGATGAGAACGCCTTTCTTCATCAAGCTGGTGGCATAGCTGACGCGCGTCACGTGCCGCGCCTGCGCCTCGATGGTGAAGCCTTCCAGGTCGGTGCGCCGGAAAACGATTCCTGTCTTGGCTGGGCCGGGAAGGAGTCGGAGGTTTACAATGACTCCCGTATGCAAGCCGATGCCGGATGTTCCTACGGGCGAAGCGATCGTCTGCTGGTAGATCAATCTGCCCTCCTAAGCCGGAACCCTTTCTCCAGCACCGAAGATGCCAAATAGTGCTAACATCTATCTACCTTTATTGCAATGAGTTAGGATCGATGCCAATTCCAGGGCGCTGCTTGAGTGTTGTATTTTTGCCACAGTTCATGTTGGCTTTGATACAACGAGGTAGAATCCGCAGAGCGTCCGCCGGTTGCCTAAGGTAGAATGGCGGCTTCATCGGCGTAGCGCCCCGATTCATCGGGGCATGCCGGGCTAAAGCCCGGCGCTACAAGGGGTAGGAGGCCATGGAGATGCCCCAGAAGCTCTTCCTGATCGACGCCATGTCGTTGGTATTCCGGGCGTTTTACGCGCCCATGCAGACGGCACTGGTTTCTCCGAGCGGTATGCCGACCAAGGCCATCTACATCTTCCTGCGCACGCTCCGCAAGCTCTTGAAAGACCACCAGCCAGCCTACGTCGGGGTGGCGTTCGACCTCGCGGCGCCGACCTTCCGCGACAAGCTCTTCGAGGAGTACAAGGCCAACCGGCCGCCCTTTCCGGACGACCTTGGCGTGCAATTGCCCTATGTCCGGCGATTCTGCAAGGCGTTGGGAATCCCTTTGGCTGAGAAAGAGGGTTACGAAGCCGACGACGTCATCGGGACACTCGCGCGCGAGGGCGAAAAGCAGGGCCTCGAGGTCTCCATCGTTTCCGGGGACGAGGATCTGTTTCAACTGGTCGATGAGCGCGTCCGGGTCCTCAAACCTTCCCGAGGGACGACTGACGGCGAGACCACTTGCGACGCGGCGAAAGTGAAGGAAATTCTGGGCGTCGAGCCCGCGCAAGTTGTGGACTGGCTCGCCCTCACCGGCGACCCCAGCGACAACATCCCCGGCGCGCGGCCTCTTCCCGGGCAGGAACCACCGCTGGCCGAGGGCGAGAAGAAGCGGAGTTATATCGGTCCGAAGGGAGCCACGGAGCTCATCCAACAATTCGGCACGCTGGAGAAGGCGCTCGAAAACCACGACAAGGTGAAAAAGCAGAGCTACCGCGACGCGCTGCGCGACTACCGCAAGGAGGCATTGCTCAGCCGGGAGCTCGCCACCATCCGCACCGACGTTCCGCTCCAACTCCGCGCCGAAGATCTGAAGGTGGGCTCGCCGGACGTAGCTGAGCTGACGGCGTTATGCCAGGAACTGGGCTTTTCCTCGCTATTGAAGGAGTTTCTTGAACAGGCACCCGCCTCTGCTCCTGCTGCCGCGGCCAGCGAGGAAATCCGCTCGCCCCAGGAGCTCGCTCGCTGGCTTGGCGGCCTGGAATCGAAGGCTTCTCTGGCGCTGGGCTTTGCGGTGGAAGGCGAAGAGGGATTCGCGGGCCGTCTTGCTGGCGTGAGCCTTGCCGATG
>JAIQGH010000055.1:29333-36876 GCA_020072655.1 Terriglobia bacterium
GCCGCTGACGGGCTCGGCCGATTCCACACGCCTTCTCGAGAAGCTGCGGCCTGCGCTCAGCGACGCGGCGCGCTCCAAGGCAGTTCACAACTCCAAACTGCTTGGCCTGCTGCTTGGCAAGGAGAAGCTGACGCTTGTGGGTGTCGCGCACGACACGATGCTGTACTCCTATCTCCTCGAGCCGCTGGCGGGGAGCCATGCGCTCGAGGACGTCGTGCTGCGCCGCCTGGGGCGCAAGTTGCCGAGCGCGCTCGGGGAGGCTGCCGAGCGCACGCGAGAGCTGTCGGCGCTTCTCGCCCCGGAAATCGCGCGCGAGGATTTGCAGCGTCTTTACGAAGAAATCGAATTGCCGCTGGCCGCGGTACTGGCGGAGGTGGAAGCGGTCGGCGTGCGCCTCGACCCGCAGATCCTGGCGCGGATGTCGGCGGAGTTCGACAAGGAGTTGGCAGCTCTCACCGGCGAGATCTACGACCTTGCGGGCGGACCGTTTGATCTCGACTCGCCCAAACAACTGGGAGAAATTCTGTTCGAGAAGCTCAAGCTGCCGGGCGGGCGCCGGCTGAAGAAAAGCGGGCAGTATTCGACCGAGGCCTCCGTGCTCGAGTCGCTCGCCGAGCGCCACGAGCTGCCGCGCAAGATCATCGAATACCGCACGCGCGCCAAGCTGAAATCCACTTACATCGACGCGCTGCCCAGGTACATCCATCCCGCGACCGGACGCCTGCACACCAGCTTCAACCAGACGGTCGCGCGCACCGGGCGGCTCTCGTCTTCGAATCCGAACCTGCAGAACATTCCCATCGGCGATGAGTTCGGATTGCGTATCCGCTCGGCAGTCGTGGCCGAGAAGGGCTGGCTGCTGGTTTCCGCCGATTACTCGCAGATCGAGCTGCGCGTGCTCGCGCACATGTCCGGGGACGCGCTGCTCATTGAGGCGTTCACGCGCAACGAGGATATCCACTCGCGCACGGCGCAGGAGATCTTCGGCGTGCCCGCGGGATTGCAGACTCACGAGCATCGCCGCATGGCGAAGGCCATCAATTACGGGGTGATTTACGGCCTGAGCTCTTTCGGTCTCGCCGGGCGCACGGGCACCAGCAAGACGGAGGCGCAGGAATATATCGACGCGTACTTCGCGCGCTACGGGAAGGTGAAGGAGTTCCTCGGGGGGCTTGTCGAAGAAGCTCGGCGGAACGGGCGCGTGCGGACGCTCTTCGGGCGCCTTCGACCCATCCCGGAAATTAACAGCAAGGACGTGGCCGCGCGCAATCGCGCCGAGCGCGAAGCCATGAACACGCCGCTCCAGGGGACGGCGGCCGATCTGTTGAAGCTCGCTATGGTCAAGGTTCAGGCGCGCTTGCATCGCGAGGAAATGCACACGCGGATGATCCTGACGGTCCACGACGAGCTGGTCTTCGAAGCTCCCAAGGACGAACTCGCGCGGGCGCGCGAAATCGTGCGTGCCGAGATGGAAGGCGTCTATCCGATGAAGGTCCCGCTTCGAGTGGATATCGGTGTAGGGAGCAACTGGAAGGAAGCGAAGTGAAGAGATGAATTCAGGAGTCAGAGGTCAGGAGTCAGCCGGGCCAACGAAAAAGGACGTAGGACTATCCCCTTTGAGCACCCGCACGGCGCTGCTGTTGACTTGCTAACACCCGCGGCGTATGCTGTCGCCATTCATAACTAACCTCTCTCCTACGTTGAGGCCAGCACTTCATGGTCGGCCAGACCGTTTCCCATTACCGCATCCTGGAGAAGTTGGGGGGCGGCGGCATGGGAGTGGTCTATAAGGCCGAGGACATCCGGCTGGGCCGCATGGTCGCCCTCAAATTCCTGCCGGAAGAGCTGGCCCAAGAGCGCAAATTCCTCGAACGCTTCCGCCGCGAGGCGCGCGCCGCCTCGACGCTCGACCATCCCAACATCTGCACGGTTTACGACATCGAGGAGCATGACGGCCAGTTATTCATCGTGATGCAATATCTGGAAGGGCAAACGCTCAAGTATCGCGTGGCGGGCCGTCCCCTGAAGACGGACGAGGTCCTGGAGTTGGGAATCCAGATCGCCGAGGGGCTCGAGGCCGCGCACGCTAAGGGCATCATCCATCGCGACATCAAGCCGGCGAACATCTTTGTGACGGAACGAGGCCAGGCCAAGATCCTGGACTTCGGGCTGGCGAAGGTGACGGGAATCGGGACTCGGGGCTCGGGACTCGGGAAGGAAACAGAGATTACTGCGGGGACCGCGGCCCCACCCGAGGAATCGCTCACCAGCACGGGCATGGCCGTGGGCACGTTCGACTACATGTCGCCTGGGCACGTTCGACTACATGTCGCCGGAGCAGGTGCGGGCCGAAGAGCTGGACGCGCGCTCGGACCTGTTTAGCTTCGGCCTCGTGCTTTACGAAATGGCCACGGGGCACCGAGCTTTCGCGGGCGAATCGGTGGCCGTAACCTTCGACGCTATTCTGAACCGCGCGCCGATCTCGCCGTTGCGCTTGAACCCCGAACTGCCGCCGGAGCTGGAACGCATCATCGCGAAGGCGCTCGAGAAGGAGCGCGCGCTGCGCTACCAGAACGCCTCGGACCTGCGGACCGACCTGGTTCGCCTCAAGCGCGACACCGATTCGGGGCGAGTTGTCGCGGCGGGTTTACCCCGCCATATTGAACGTGGCGGCGTAAAGCCGCCTCTACGTCGCTGGCTGGCGATTGCCATAGGTGGCGCTATGGTGGTCGCGGCAGTGCTCCTCGCCCTCAACGTCGCCGGCCTGCGCGACCGCGTTGTGGCGGTCGTAGGGGCGGGCTTAGCCCTCCCCTACCCGCCCATCCAATCCCTCGCTGTCCTGCCGCTCGCGAATCTTTCCGGCGACCCAGCGCAGGACTACTTCGCCGACGGCATGACCGAGGCTTTGATTTCGGAAGTGGGGCAGATCGGCGCCCTGCGGGTCATTTCGCGTCAATCCGTAATGCGCTACAAGGGTAGCGACAAGCCGCTGACCCAGATTGCGCAGGAGCTGAAAGTGGACGCGCTGCTCGAAGGCTCGGTACTCCGCTCGGGGGACAGGGTTCGAATTACCGCGCAGTTGATTGGGGCCGTGCCCGAACGTCATCTGTGGGCGCGGAGCTATGAGCGCGACCTGCGCGACGTACTGGCGTTGCAGGGCGAGGTGGCGCAGGCCATCGCCCGCGAGGTTCAGGTCAAACTCACGCCGCAGGAGCAAACGCGCCTGTCCCGCGCCCTCCCCGTCAATCCCGAAGCGCATGAGCTTTACCTGATGGGAAGTGATTGGCTAAGGCGGGATAACGCGAAAAAGGCCCTCGAGTACTTCCAGCGGGCGATTGACAAAGACCCCAACTTTGCCTGGGGTTACGTAGGGATGGCTACGGCATATGGCAGTTTATCGGAGACCGCAAAACAGAAAGCAAATGCGCGCAAGGCTCTGGAACTCGATGACAGCCTTGCTGACGCCCATGTGGAGCTTGCCTACGCCCTTTGGTACGGCGACTGGGACTGGTCCGGCAGTGAGCGTGAGATCAAGCGCGCCCTGGAAATCAACCCCAACTCCGCCTCCGCTCTCGGCATTTATAACGGGTATCTCGAGCGTGTGGACCGGCCCGAAGAGAACATTGCGCAAGCGAGGCGCGCCTTGGAGATCAACCCTCTCGTGGTGGAGTCTAACTTGCGTTTGGGCTGGGCATACTACGCCGGGCGGCGGTACGATGAGGCGCTCGCGCAGTTTGAGAAAGTGAAGTTGCTCGGGGAAAATCCTGGTTGGGTTCTGCCTATGGCTTTGGGACAGGCGTACACGGGAAAGGGCATGTATAAGGAAGCCATCGCGCAGTTTCTACAAATGCCGGACATCCCCGTCAAACTTGGCTACCTCGGCAATGCTTACGCGCGAGCGGGCGACAAGGCTGAAGCGCGAAAGTTCGTCCACGAACTGGCTGACAAATCCGCAAGAGAGCATGTGGGCAACTACGAACTGGGCTCGGTCTATGCGGGCCTCGGCCAGAACGACAAAGCTATCCAGTCGCTCGAAGATGCTTACCGGGTACACGAGGGGCGAATGTCTGACATGAAAGTCGATCCTCTCCTCGACCCCCTGCGCTCCGACCCGCGCTTCCAGGACCTCCTGCGCCGCATGAACTTTCCACCGTAGAGACGTTCCGGTGGAACGTCTCGGTCCGGGAGACGCCCCAGCGGGGCGTCTGTACGTCGCCGCATAAATTTCCCCCAGTAGATGGTAGACGGCATACGGTACGCAGGGAAAAACGCAAGGCAGACACCGCGTTGACGACGTAGCGCGAGGTGCGCGTCTTCGATATCGCGCACCAGTGAGAGCTCTACTGATAGCAGACGCGGTCAAGGGCCATTCGCGGAGGCGGCATTCACTGCGGGAGTTTCCCAAGCACCTTCCACACCCAGCGATGGGCGCGGTGGAACCAGGCGGCGGGCTCGGCGAACATCAGGATGCACTCGCCGTGCACGACACTCATGCCACTCTCCTCACAGAAGCGAATGGCTTGCGGCGATCCCGCTCCTTGCTGCATCCAAACGCGCTTGATGCCGGCCGCGGCGGCCTCCCGCACGACATGCTCGGTTTCGGCGGGCGGGACCGTGATGAGGACTCCGTCCACCGGCTCGGGTAGGGCAGCGAGGCTGGGATAGCATCGTTCGCCCTCAATGGACTCGGCCTGCGGGTGGACGGGAAAGAGGTTGTATCCCTTCGCTTTCAGTTCTCGAAAGGCCGCGTTGCCGAACTTCCTGCCCCCGCGCGAGACACCTACGATCGCCAGTTTCTTCTGCGCGACAAAGTCCGCAACCAAAGCTTTGGACGTCATGCAGTACTCTCAGTCTCCGAGTTTGGCGAGAGCCACGCGGGTCTGATTGTTTCCCGCGCCGTCGAAAGAAATGATGCCGGAGGCGCCGGAGAAAGCGGACACCTTGGCGAGTTCATCGCGCAAGCGGGCGCGGTTAGGGCCGGCGCGACGCACTCCCGCGGCGATGAGCCTGACGGCATCGTACGCTTCGGCCGCGGCGGGGCTCGGAGCGTGGCCCGTGGCCGCTTGGAATCGTCGCGCGAAGTCACTGGCAGCGGAGGACGCTCCCGCCGCTGGTGCGATTATCCAGATGTTCCCTCCGCTTCGCGCGGCCAGCGAGAGGAATGGCTCGCTGAGGGCTTTGCGGCATACATAGAAGAGAGGCGGGCGGGGAAGCCGAGTCCCAAGCTCCCGCAACAATCGTGCCGCTGCCTCCGGGCCGGTCCAGAGGACGACCGCCTGGGGCTGGCCCTCTGCAACCCTCGCGGAGACCTCACCCCAATCGCTGCGCAAGAGATCAACCTCCACGCATCGGTGACCAAGGTGACCTGTGCGAGTGCCCGGCGGCGATAGATGTCGTCAGCGAAGAACTGCGCTTGCACTCTGTCGTCCGGCACGAGGCGGAAAAACCAGGGAATATTGATCTCGGTCGTCGTGCTGTCCGTAGAGAGCGCGAGGACGGGCACGCCCAGTCTGTTTCCCACTTGCTCGGCGAGGTGGGTGGCGCTGCCGTTCGTCGAGGTCACAAGCGCCACGGCCTGGTCATCGACGACCAGGCGAACCAGCTCGTTCGGAGCCCGGCCCCAGAGCCCGGTCTCGTCCCGCGCCACGAGCGCCAGCCGGCGGCCCTCGGCGAGAGGCGCTGCCGACTCATCTTCCACAGCCAGTCGCGCGGCTTGGAGGATCGCATCGCCTTCGGCTTGGCGCGCTCCTTGAAGGGGGACGAGAACACCGATTTTGATTTCAGGACCCGGCAGATCGCGCGTGGTTTCGCGATCGGGGCCGGAGTAGTTGATCGCCTGACGATCAATGACCGCATACGGGCGCTGCGGCATCGCAGCGTCTTGTGCCCCCGAAGAGCTGGCGCCGAGAGAAGCGGCCAGCACTGCTCCGAGCAAGGACGACCAGATGCGGGAAGGGAAGGAGCGATGACGGCGAACCATATTTCTACCGCCCGACCACGTGCGGCCGAGCCGTCGGCCCAACATCAGCGGCTCTCGGCCACGACGGGCTGGTTAGGCGCGGCCGGGGGGACAGTCCAGTACACAAACTTGCCGCCTTCCACGCGGCCCAGAGTGACCGGGGCGATGTTCTGCAAGGCGTAGTCGAAAACGTACTGGTTCGCGACGCCGTCCAATTCCTTTTGCTGGTAGGCGCGCAAAGTCTCCATAATCCGGCCGCGGTTGAGTCCCGCCTTCTCGACGGCGGCCAGCAGGATGTTCATTCCATCGTAGGCATAGGCGGCGTAAGGGTCGGGGTCTTCCTTGTAGCGCGCGCGGTATTTGTCTCGGAAGGCGGCCCACTTCGGATCATCGCGCGTGGGGTTCATGGCGCAGGCCGCGACGTAACCTTCGGCGGCGGGCCCGGCAATTTCGAGAAGCTGCGGATAGGCCGTCCGACTGGAACCAAAGACGGGCTGTTTCATGCCCATCGCGCGCATCTGCTTGAGGATCAGTCCGGCCTCGGGGTATTCGCCCCAGAGGATCAGGCCGTCGATTTTGGCATCCTGCAGCATTTTCAATTGCCGCGAGAAGTCGGTGTCGCCGCGGTCGAATTTGACTTCCAGAATGGGCTGCCGGCCGATGCGGCGGGCCAGGTCATTGAAAATCCCGATGCCGATGCGAGCGTAACGCGTCTGCGTACGCAGCTCACCGATGCGCTTCAGGTTGAGCTTATTGAAAACGTACTCGGCAAGCGCGTAGCCCTGCACGCGATCGTTGGGGAAAGTCAGCATGATCCACTGAATCCGCGTCTCGGGAACCGTGCGGTCCGTGACGCCTGCGGAGAGAATCGGGACTTCCAGCTTCAGGGAAACCCGAATCATGATGTGCGTGCTCTGGCCGTCGATCGAGCCCAGCACTGCCCAGCAATTGTCCTTAAAGAGCATGGAGGGCAGCACGGTTGAGGAAGCACCCCAGAGGGCCGAGTCATTGTAGACCTTCAAGGCATAGGGCTTGCCCTTGTAACCGCCGCGGGCGTTCGCCTCTTCGATGGCCATTTGCGCAGCGTGCAGCGCGGGGGTGCCGAAGATCATCTCGGGATTGTTCTCGAGCGGCCCCAGGAATCCGATGGCCACTTCGTTCAGCTTGTTGATGTCGCCATCGGGGCGGTCGCTGGCCGCGCCGTAGTAAGCCACCGTTTCCTTGTCGACGAACCACTCGTAGTACGGTTTCGTGAAGCGGCGGTAAGGGACGGCCTCGGTGGGCATGTTGGCGTAACGCGGCGCGGGCGCTGCCTTCTTTTCCTCCGGCGGTTTGGCGGTCTCGGTCGTTTGCGGCCATGCCAACGGGGCGACCAGAGTCAGAAGAACTAGAATGAGTGCGCTTCCCTTCATAGCGGTCCCTCCCCCATCTCAGGCGGCGTGGGTTTTCTCCGCGAGGCGTTCCTGCCGGGCCTCGATGAAATGAATGATTCGTCGCAGGGTGCGGGGGTTGATGGCCTGCGCGGCATCGCAGAGGGGCATGGGAGCATTCAGGCGGTCGCTGGCCACCTCGATGATCAACCCT
>JAIQGH010000056.1 GCA_020072655.1 Terriglobia bacterium
CCCACCCCCAACCAGTCCGTCCGCTCCGCTTCCAGCGCCTCTTCCAACAGGCGCCTCACTTCCCCCCGAACCTGCTCGCCCAGCTCTTCTTCAAAGAATGCTTTTCTCTCCTCCCAGCCAAGCTTAAGATGTCCTCCGTTGAGAACTTCCAGTTCTCGCATCGAGGGTGTACCTCCTTCGGTGAGTTTTGCCGCTCCCGAAAAAGTACACCCTCTTTCACTTTCAAACCCCAATTTACACAGAAGAAGTTACGGTACCGAAAATGTGCGCCGGAAAATTAGGGGCAGGGTTCACGGCTGATATCTTATGGTCAGTTTTGGACGGGAAGAAAGAGTGGATTGCTCCCTCGATCCGAAATCCAATCCATCCGTGTTCGAGCTATTGGCAAGGATGATCCCGAAGTTTGAGCTGGGGTTGTTAACCCAGGATTGGACTAGGGCGATCCCCGCATTGTTGAGTGTGATCGTAGCCTGACCCGTCGCGGTGGCCAGGATGGAGCCCAGGACCGTGGACCCGCGGTCACTAGTACCCTGGGCCCCCGGCACTTGCCAGTTCACTCCGGATGAGGTGACATTCCAGGTGGCTGCGCCCTCCTGCCAATCCCGTTTGAGCTCATAGATCTGATACGTATTCGAACTGGAATTGGAGATCGTCAAGGTGATGGCGGCGGACTCCACGACACTGCCAGCAGGAATGGTGGAGGCATCCCATTTGATGAGGGTCGCAAGGTCTTTGCCCGTGCCGCCGGGGTCGTCTCCATCAACCAGAAGCGTGTTGGAAGCTCCAAGATTGGTGTCGGGTGCGTTCTGCGACAGGGTGGTATCCCGGGTTCCAGCGTAGCTCACGGCGGGTGAGACAGCGTCCTGGAAAGAAACGGACACCGTTGAATCCACTGTTATGCCCACATCGTCCGAAGACGCTAGCTCGCCATCGCTGGCGGTGAGCCTCAGCGTATACGTCCCGAGAGAGCTGAAATCGGCCGAGGTGTCGAGGGAGTTGCGATCGGAGAAGGTGACGGTCCCCGGGCCGCTCACCACACTCCAGGTTACCGTTGCCGTACCCGGAGGATTGGGCAGACCATCGTCCGAAACCGTTCCATGAAGAGAAGCGGGGTTGGGGTACGTAACGAACTGGTCCGGTCCAGCGTTGACGGCGGGAGGTTGATTGCCAGTCGCGCAGGTCTTGGACTTCGTGTACGTATCAATCCGTACACCGTTGGCGTTATAGAATTCATAGGTGATTCCGTCGGGCTTGGCGGTCACCAACATCGCGCCATAGTCCGCGTTATAGCGAACGACGGGTTTTACGCCGGACGGCAAGCCCCCGGTACTGCCGAAGCTCGCAATGCTCTCTCCACCGAGGCCGTCCACAAAGTAGGGGAAGCCGCTTGCATCCAGCCTCTCGTATACGTGGGCGTGCCCGGCCAGGACCACATCGGCCCCCCAGCTCCCAAAGGGCCAGCGCATGTCGGTCGTGGAGCCGGTTGAGCCGGTCGTATAAGCGGGATGGTGGAAGTAGACCACGTCGAAGCAGGAAGTCGAGGCGGCGAGGGCGTTTCGCAGCCAGTTTGCCTGAATGGAAGTCGAGGTACGCCCGTCGGGTTCATGGGAATCGCTGTCGATGGCGAAGAGGTGCACGAGCCCGTTCCCGAGAACAACCTGATAGTATCGCTCGTTGTTCGGCAAAGTGAAGTAATCAATATACGGCTTGTCGCCAACATCCCAGTCGTGGTTCCCCAGGCTGGGCCAGAATCGGTTGGTCGAGCTGCCCGCACCATAAGAGCCTTTGTAGTTCCCAATGTAGTCATGGTAGTACTTGCCGATGTTGCGGTCGACTGTCGAAGCTTCGCCCTTGGGGTAATTGTTGTCGCCCACCGTAACCACGAAGGCGGGCTTCCAACCCTTGACTAGATTCGCGACCCGGTTTTCATTGCTCGTGTCGGAGCCGTAGTCGCCAATCACTGCAAAGCGGACATTGCTGGTCACGACGATGCTGGAAGTCGTTGTGCCGGTTGCCGCCGCATTGTCAGACACCGTCAACTTTGCGGTGTACGTTCCCTCCACCGTGTACTGATGCGAGATCGTTACGCCGCTCCCGGTCGTGCTATCTCCAAAGTCCCATGAATAAGAAGCAATCGTCCCATCCACATCGCTCGAGGCCGTCGCATCAAAGTTCACCGTCAGAGGCGGCGCGCCACTCGTGGGGTTGGCGGTGAAACTGGCCGTTGGCGGGTCATTGACAGGGGTAATCGTGATCGACACGGTGGCGACATTGCTGTCCAGAGCCCCGTCGTTGGCTTTGAAGGCAAAACTGTCCTGCCCGTTATAGTTGGCATTGGGCGTATAGACAGCTTTTGTTCCGCTGAGATTTACGGCCCCGTGGCTGGGCGGAGTGACAATCGAATAAGTCAAGGGCTGTCCTTCCGGGTCGTGAGCCGAAAGAGTAATCGTCGTCACCGTGTCTTCCAGGGTTGTCACCATTTGATTATCGGACACTGGCGGCGAATTCGATGTAGCCGTACTGACGGTGATTACCGCGTCGTCCGCCGCCGATAACTCGCCATCACTTGCCGTCAGGCGCAGAGTATAGACACCCGTCGCGCTGAAGGTTGCAGCGGTATCGACCGCTTGGGGATTGGCGAAAGTCACCTGACCGGGTCCACTCACAGCAATCCAGGTCACTGTGACTGCTCCGGGAGGGTTGGGGAGTCCGTCGTCGCTTACGGTGCCATCGAGGGTGGCTGGGTTCGGCAGAAAGACGCTTTGGTCCGGCCCGGCGTTCACGGAAGGAGGCTGATTGGTCGCTGACGGCGTGTAGCTCACAGTGAGCATTGGCCGATAAGAGAGCGTTGAGTTTTCGCTGGAACCAAAATCCAGGCCATCGGCATTCGAGCTGTTCGCGAAGATCAGGCCGAAGTTTGAGCTGGAATTGTTTATCCAGGACTGCACAACAGCGATGCCGGCGCTGTTCAACGTAATCGTCGCCGTGCCGGTGCTCGAGGCCAGGATCGTGCCCAGGACAGTCGTGCCCCGGTCCGTCGACCCCCGTGCTCCGGGGACTTCCCAGGCCACGCCAGCGGAGGAAACATTCCAGGTAGCCTCCGTCTCCACCCAATCCCGCTTCAATTCGTAGATTTGGTAAGTATTCGGGCTGGCATTGGTGATTCTGATCGTGATTGTTGCCGTCGTGACGTCGCTGCCTGAGGGAATGCTTGAGATATCCCACCTGATCAAGGCGGTGAGGTCCTTGCCCGTGCCACCAGGGTCGTCGCCATCTATGAGGAGCGTCGTGGAGGTCCCAAGATTGGTGTCGGGCGCGTTCTCGGAAAGCGAGGTGTCCCGGGTCCCCACATATGTAAGGGCTGGGGACGCGCCGTCCTGGAAGGAGACCGTCTTGGCAGTTTGGCCCTCGGCCCAGGTGGTTAAGCAGACGAGTAAGAGAAATGTAGTAACGACTGAAACAGGGCAGGAAGTGAATCTGAGATGGAATCTGTCAAGGATCCTCCTCCGCTGCATAACAGCCCCCCAGACACTATTCTCCCTTGGTGAGCCTCTTGGTCGCGAGCTTCGGTGGAATCAAACCCTGGATCGATACCATATTAGCGTTGCTCAGACAAAAGGTCAACTCTGCATTCTCTCTTACTTATGCGCTTGTCTATTTTCCGGCGATGTTATAAAAGCTTTCCGGATAGGCCGAGGAGGTTCCGGGGAGGCCCTTCCGCACTGAGGCTCGGTATGGTGCCGAGAGCCTGGCAGGTGCGCGAGCCCCCTCGCCCTCTCCTCCCTCACCGATGAGGAATCCAGCCCCCACTGCGGTGGCCCACCCAATCGTAGCGCTTTAGAATGGAGGGACTCGCTGGCCCTCGGGGGCGTGGTTCAGGTCCCTCATGGGGCGGACAGTACGGGAATAAAGGTAGTATTCGTTGCTCAAGCTCGTAACAGATTCCCGACTCCTGAGGCGAGTTTGGAAGAAGAGCATGATAGTCATTCGCGCAGCTCACTTGGAGATTGGTCATGAATCTGCCCTGGCTCGGGCTTAACCTGTCCCCGATCTCACTGGTTTGCCTGGTCCTGGTGAATCCCACGCTTCGTGCCCGCAATCAGAGGTCCGATTCAGGCCGCAACCTCCCTTTCGCCGCGATGGCAGGGCTTTCAGGGTCGCGCGACCTGGCTCGGGGGCTCGTCGGCGCCTTTGGGACAGGCGCGCTGGACTACTACGTCGCCGCGACGGGCGACGACAAGAGTGGCGACGGTTCGGCATCGAAGCCCTGGGCCACCATTGCTCATGCAGCTTCAATGGTCGGTCCAGGCGTGACGGTACATGTCGCACCCGGAACCTACAGGGGTTCGACCAAGACCTACACCTCGGGGACTTCTTCGGCCCGCATTGTCTTCATCTCGGACACAAAGTGGGGCTCCAAACTCGTGGGTACGCGCGGATCAACCTGGGCCAACCATGGTAATTATGTGGACATCGTAGATTTCGATGTGACCGGGCCAGGCCTTAACGGCATCTATACCGAAGGAGACTCAACCAGGATCATCGGCAACCACGTTCATGACATGCCTATCCCCTGCACCTCGACCGGAGGCTCTGGGATCAATTTGAACGCAAGCAACGCCGAAGTCGAGGGGAACTACGTCCACGACATCGGCCCTTACCCGACCCACTGCCAGTACGTTCACGGGATTTATTTCCTCAAAACGGGAGGCCACGCTTACAACAACATTTCCTTCCGCAACTCCGGGTGGGGTATCCATCTCTGGCACAGCGCTTCCAACCTGATTATCGCCAACAATACGCTATTCAACAATCTCTCTGGCGGCATTATAGTCGGAAACAACGCTACGATTGCAGACCACTTGGTCGTGAATAACAATATTTCGTACAACAATAAGCAGGGGATCAAGGAGGAAGGGAATACCGGAACATACAACATTTACAGAAACAACCTCGTCTTTCAGAATTCCTCAAGTAATTTCTCCCTGCAACACGGCAACACGGCCTCGGGGACGGTGAGCGCCGACCCTCAATTCGTCAATTTCACCGGGGATTCGACAGGGGACTACCACCTCCAGGCCGGAAGCCCCGCGATTGACGCCGGTACCAGTGAAAACGCCCCGACCGCGGACTTCGACGGCGTCAGGCGACCGCAGGGCACAGCCTGGGACATCGGGGCCTACGAGTACATCACCTCTTCCCTTCGCTCTTCCTTCCTCAAAGTTGGTCTCCTTCCAAATCCTTGACTCTCGCCCGTCTGATGCCGAGGACAACAGTCTCTTGCATGCTGTCGCGAGGCCGAAAAGCCACAGTCAGTAATGAAACCGGTAGCGGAGTTCCAGGGAAACGCGTCGCGGATCGGCGAAGTGGGTGCCTTCAAAACTGTTGCCCTCATCGAGCAGGTAACGATGGTTGGCCGCGTTCAGTGCAGTGAGCGCCAGCGACCAGTTCTCGCCAAATTGCCTCCCGACCGAAACGTCGAAGGTCGTATGCGCGGGCAGGTAGGCAGGCCCGTCGCCCTTTAGGAAGCCCGAGCCGTAGGCAACCGTGGCTGTCGTCCAAAACCCTCGGGGCAGCCTCGACGAGATCACCGCGCTCACGGTGTTTCGCTGGTCATGGTCGAGGGGGAAATAACCCGCCTCCGGCGGTTCGAAATCCGTCATCCCTCCCGTTATGCCCCCCCAGCCTTCGGCCTGCATACGTGAGTAAGCTAAGTTGATTTGTGCCCGGTGAAAAAGCTGTGGAGACCGAAGTGTCGCCTCCCAGCCGCGAATCCGCGCTCCCTGGATCGTGAGCGGCAGAAAGATGTTCGAATTGCCGAGCACGTTGTGATCGAGGTAGTCGCGGGCTCGGGTCCGAAAGTTGCCGACGTCCAGGACCCAGCCGCGGTAGGGGATTGTCAGGCCGAATTCATACTGTTCGTCGCGTTCGCCATGCAGGGGACTGAAGCCAAATCCCTTCTGAACGGCAAACTGCAGCAGGGGGCCTGCCACGGAATCCAGAGGCGGAGGCTGATAAGAGCGCCCGTAGAAACCGTGCAAGACCCATCGCAGCTTGGGCACTCGGATCGCCGCTCCCGTTCGGGGGTCGACGCTCGTCTCCGTAAACAATCCGGAAAACCGGGTGACCCTGGCGCCGCCGTTGAGCGTCAGCCACGGCGTTAGCTTGTATTGCTCCTGGACGAAGGCAGCCTCAAGATTTCCCCAAGGATTGGTCCGCTGACTGACGGCAAGCCCACTGCCGTCAGTCGCCGTCACATCGAATCGCATATCGTCATGCTCGGCCAAGGTCTGAACGCCGAGATGGAGATTGCTTTTCCCCTCCACCACCGCCAGACTCGCCTGAACTCCCACATAGGTTGAGGCGCGATCGTCCCCAGGGATGATCGGCCAGTCGCCCTCTCCCCCGATATATTCGGCGCGGTTGAAGTGATAGTAAGGCGAGACGGTCAGCACCGTCGCCGAGTTCACTGTGTGGACCCAGGAAAAGTTCACAAAGGCATCGCTTTCCCGATCCACATCACGCATGCCGAGCGCCTGCTGTTCAGGCGTATTGGGAATCTGGTAGCGGTCCTGCCGGAGCGCCGTCACCAGACGCAACTGGTCTCCCGGCGTCACATTGAAAATCAACGACCCAAATCCTCCCAGTCCCGCGCCCTGGTCGTGGAGCACGGGGATGTTCGGTGTGCTGAGGCCCAGGTCCGTGCGGTTCCCATTCAGGCTGGCGTAATAGGCGAACCGGTCGGAATGGCTGCCCAAGCTCACTTGGTCGTTTGTTTCATTAAAGTTGCCGTAGCTCGTCACTAGCTCGCCTTCATTGTGCCTTTCGAATCCTGACCGCGTGACGACATTGAAAATCCCATATGTCCTGCCACCGTACTCAGCAGAATAACCCCCTCGTTTCAACTCGATGTAGTCGATATCCTTCGGGTCGAAGTGCGGGCCGACGTTGATTCCGATGTTATCGTTGGGGACCGGAACTCCGTCGACCAGCCAGGTGACCTGTTCCCCACCCCGGATCTTGAGCAGATTGGCCCGGATGACTGCGCCGGGGACGTAATCCGTGATCATCGCGAGGCTGTTGCTGCGGTCCGCACCCGGGGTTTCAGCAATTTGCGCGCGGTTGACGATGGTTTGGGTGGCCGTAGCGGCCGTGCTTGCCGGTTCGGGGGATTCCAAGACCGTGACCTTCTGGGCCAGCGGAGCGAGAGTCAAGGGGAAATGCAGGACCGGCGCCGTGTCCGCAGCGACCCCCATACGCTGTTGCATTGGACTGAAGCCCTGCGCCTCAACCGTGACAACGTACTCGCCCGCGGGAATCGCGTTGAACTCGAACTCACCCTCAGCATTCGATTGCGCTGCCTGGGACCAAGCCGATGCGGCGGCCCGGATCGTTACTCGGGCTCCAACGATAGGGTAGTTTTGAGGATCGCGGACGGTCCCACGGACATGGCCAAAAATCGTCGCCCAGGCAGCCGCACTCCAAAAGAGGAAAAACGCCGCCAGGACGCCGAGTAGCTGAAGTCTCATGACACGCCCCTAGGAGACGATGTGGGGCGGGGGAGTCGATCCCCCGCCCCGCTGTCGACGTTTCTGCCGCTGGCTAGTTCATGGAACATTGACCAGCCAGACTGACCGCATGCCGGCTGCCAGTTGCGTCGCCGGTGATGGTCAGTACGTCGGTCTGTGCCGACTACTGAATGACGACCGTCAGCGCGACAGCTTGCGTTATGCCACCACCAGTTCCAGTAACGGCCAGCGCGTATGTGCCTGCCGGTGTTCCGTTTGAAGGAAGACCTGCCAATTGACCTCCACCACCTCCGCATGCCGCTAACGCAAGAAGTGTGGGGCAGGTCACCGCCAGAGCTAGCCTAGGTCGCCACTGGCGTTGACCTCTGAGCAGGGTAAGGCCGAACAACCCGCTCGCCAGGAGGATCCACAGCGGCCACAGTCGACGCAAATCAAGGTTCAGGGGAGGACCGTCCCGGTGGGTCCTTTGATAGAAAGGGATAGCTGCCCTGGCGGTTGTTTGCAGGGTTACAGTAGTCGTTACAGGGTCGGTCCCATCAGGTGTCACGGTCGAAGGTGAAACAGTACACGTTGAGGCCGCTGGCGCCCCTGTGCAGTCCAGCGACACGGGGTCGTTGAAACCGCCCTCGGGTGTAATAGCGATCGCAAAGGTCGCTGACCCGCCGGCACTAAGCGTTTTCGGTCCCCCTCCCCCGGCCATCTTGAAGTTCTTCGCTCTCCCGGAAAGCGCCACGCTCTGTGGGCTACCAGGCGCATTGTCTGTGATGACCAATGACCCTTTGTAATTGCCACTGTGCTGAGGAACAAAGGTTACGCTAAATGTGCACGTCGCTCCGGCAGCGAGGCTCGGTACACAATTGTTAGTTTGCGCAAAAGGTGCGGTGATGCTCACGCTGGAAAAAAGGAGCGGGGCTCCGCCAGTATTTTTCAATATGACTGACTGGCCGCTGGCGGCCGCGCTGGCGCTAGGCGTGCCCGTGCTTACAGTGAAAGAGAGTTGGGTGGGTGAGAGGCTGACCACCGGCGCCGTCGATGAAGGTCCCGTGCCCGTGAGGGAAAGCGTTTGCGAGCCGAGGCTGTCGAATACGGTCACCGTACCCGTCCGTGCTCCAGTTGCAGTCGGGGTGAAGACTGCCGAGATCGTGCAACTGCCGCCCGCAGGTACCGAACCGCCCACCCCTGGGCAGTTCCCGGTCCCACCGAAAGCGAAGTCGCCGTCGATAGTAAACGGGGCAGTGATGGTCAGGGCCGAACTACTGTTGTTGGTCAATGTTGAGGTCTCGACGGCGCTCGTCGACCCTACCAATGTGCTGGCGAACGTCAGCGGGTTCGGTGAGATCGTGACTGTGGACCCCGAGCTGGCTCCCGTGCCGGTCAGGCTGATGGTCTGTGGACTGCCCGGACCGTTATCCGTAACTGCCAGCGTAGCGCTCCGGGTTCCCGACGCCGTAGGCGTGAAGGTCACGTTAACGCTGCAACTGCCGTTCGCCGCCAAGCTCGAACCGCAGGTGTTGGTTTGCGCGAAGTCGCCGGGGTTGGTGCCGGTGAAGGCGATGCTGGTAATCGTCAGCGCCGTACTCTGGGAGTTGGTGAGGGTGACCGCCTGTGCGGAGCTCGGCGTCCCAACGGCCTGGCTCGCGAACGTCAGGGAATTCGGTGAGAGGGTCACCGACCCCGAAGGCGTGCCCATGTACTCATAGGCGCCGATGTCGTAGCCACTGCCCTGCGGGCGCGTGTTGCCGTCGAGGTCAGTGGTGGGCGCTCCCTGGGATGTGCCCGCGTTAATAGCCGGGCTGCTGGACTGGAGTTTATAGTAGGCGTCGCCGTCGGAGGGGAGGTTCAGAACGGGGTCCGGCTGATAATTGACCAGGAGGGGATCGACCGTGAGAGCCCCCGACTGGGTTCCAGTTTGCAGGTGAGAGGCCCCCTTGGCATTCGCATAGCTGAGGTTATCGACGTACTGGTTGGAGCCCGTCAACCCCTGCTCCTCGAACCCGTAATCGCCGTTGTGGATAAAGATGTTGTTGGTGACGAGCATCCCGCTGGCTGGCGTCGAGCCGTCGGTCCCCACCACGAAACCGCTGTTACCGTTATTGAACACGGTGTTGCTGGAGATGGTAACGTTCGTTGCCGGCGGCGTCCCCCAAAGCTGGATGCCGAAACCCCAGTTGTGGTAGATGAGGTTGTTCCAGATGTGTCCACCCGTGCCGTGGTGGTAGATGCCATGGATATTGGAGCAGACGCTGGCGACGGAGAAATTCCCGACGTCATCCACCACATTGTTAATGACATCCACATTGCTGCCGCTGTCGTTGCCGGCATTGATTCCCGCTCCCCCGTTGGAGTCACAGGTTTGCGGAACGATATTGTGAACGTGGTTCCCCTTGACGATGACATTGGAGCCGCCGATGCCGATACCCTGGTAGGCCGCGCCCGAGACGTCGAATCCCTGGATGGTGACGTAACTTCCTTCATTGTCCCACACATTGAGGTTGAGGTTCATCGTGCCGCTGACGGGCGGCCCGACAAGCTTGGCACCCCAAGGCGTGTCGGAAATGTAAGTGATGCGCGCGCTGCTGGTGCCGCTAGTGTTGGTGGTGATGTTGCCGGTGTACGTTCCAGGAGCCACGTGTACGGTCGCGCCGGGGCCGATCTTGGTCGAGGTAAACTGGATCGTTGCCCAAGGACTCGTGGATGAGCCGTTACCACTCGAATCGCTGCCCGTGGGGGAGACGTAGTAGTCGAGCCCCCCTCCGCCCCCGCCGCCGGAGGAAGCGCCGGTCCCGCTGAGGCTGATGGTCTGGGGGCCGTTGGAAGCGTTGTCGCTAACCGTCACAGTGCCCGTCCGCGTGCCCGTCGCCGCCGGGTGGAAAGTCACGTTGATCACGCAATGTGCGCCCGCCACAAGGGTTGATCCGCAGGTGCTGGTCTCGGCGAAATCGCCGCTGACCGTTATGCTGTTGATCGTTAGGGTAGACGATCCCGTATTGGTCAGCGTCGAAGACTGCGCGGCACTGGTCGAGCCCACCGTCGTGCTCGGGAAAGTGAGAGAGGCGGGCGAAACGCTCGCTGTCGTCGCCGCCGCGACGCCCGTCCCCGACAGGCTGGCACTCTGCGTGCCGGCGCTGTCAGTGACGGTCAAGGTGCCCGTGAAGGAGGCCGCGCTCGCGGGCGTGAACGTCACATTGATGGTGCAACTGGCGCCCGCCGCCAGGCTCGAGCCGCAGGTTTTGGAACTTACGGCAAAATCCGCAGGATTAGTCCCGCCAATGGCGATGCCGCTAATCGTTACTGCGGCGGCTGTCCCGTTGTCCAAAGTGACCGCTTTAGCCGTGCTCGTGGTGCCGACGGTCTGATTGCCGAAGCTCACGGAAGCCGGCGTGAGGGTGACGGTCGGTGTGCTCTTCGTGAAGGGCCCCCAGGTCTCGGCGGGTGTTGACTGGCCCTTGAGGTAGAGACTGGCGGTAAAGGAGTTGCCGTTTACGTCAACGGTCATGAATCCCAGGTTGGAGGTGCAATAGTCGGATCGTCCAGACGCGCAGCTGTACACTGGAGCTCCCGCTCCGCCGCTGACGAGCTCCTCCCAAGGATGCGTCACCCCCGAAATGCGCGACGAGTCAATATGCACATAACCCAGAACGTGCTCATGGCCGTGGAACGTTGCGCTGATGCTGGCGTGCTTGTTCATCACCGTGATGAGGCTGGAGGAGGGAGTGGAGGAGTGCTCGTTAATGTAATAAATCGGCCCATGAGTAAGAATAAACGTGTGCGTGACACCGCGACCTTCGGCGGCGGTGATATCGGAATCCAGCCAGGTAATCTGGCCGGAGGTCATCGTGGAAATATCGCCGCCGGGCATGTCGATGCCCACGAAATGGGAGTTGCCGTAGTCGAAAGAGTAAGTACGATTCGCACCGTCCGAGGAGTAATAACTGAAGTTCTTCGCCCCAATCGCCGTGACCGTCGCCTGGGCGTGTCCGTTGAAGTAACTGTCCCAGCCCGAAGCGGAGTTGTCGTGGTTGCCCCGGAACGGAAACGTTATGTTATACATGCCGTTGCCCGGAGACCCATTGTTCACGCCATACACCCAGCCGCCTGAGCCGTTGGTGGTGCAAGCCGAGCCCCAGCTATAGCAGAGGTCGCCGTCAAACATGGTGAGCACGGGTCTTGGGCTTAACCCATTCACTTGATTTGAAATGGCCGACAGATCAGTCGTATTCGCCCCGCTGGAACCGCGACTATCGCCCCAAGCCACAATACGGAAGGACGTTTGCGCCGACGCCCACGCGGCCCCCAGCCACAAGGCCTCTGCTAATACGGTTAATGCCCTAAATTTCGCTTTCATGATTCCGCCCTCCTTCTCGATGACAACTGCCAATGTTCTGCACTCGCCCTTTCCTGGTTCCGGCGGTGAAGTGGCGAACCGGGCGGACCTCGCGATGAGGGCGGGATTCCCCGGGCCGTGACGAGAGACGCTGGCGGGCTGACCTTATGAGTTCACAACAGCTAGAACAAGAGGCTACAACGCGGCGTCAGATCCACGCGGCCCCTTGCAATTTGGCGGTGGGCGTGGTAACAAGTAAAGACAGGAGCCGGGTCGCATTGGTATCGCCGCCGATGCCCTTGGTCTCCCGAAGGCCCGCTGTTCGCGCAGCGGGCCCCTGCACTATTTCGTCACTTCATCACTCTGATCCCTTTCCTCGATTCTCGGAGGCCCGCTGTCCACGCAGCGGGTCTTATAGCTGAGGCGGCATCTCATGATGCTCTTCCTCAAGCAGTCCACCGCCCGATGTCTGATTAACAGTTGCACAGCCAGCACCGAGGTTGCGGGTGAACCATGCACGGGGACTTTATGTCTTCTTATCAACTCGCTGAACTGGACCTCTTTGGGCAGCAAGAAACATGGAAGGGCTGGCCAGAATGACCGACGGCCACGCGAGTTCCACTACTGCCAAGCGAGCGAGTTCTGGTTGGCGACGCTGGGTGGTACAAACATTAGGGCAGAGAAAAGTTTGCCAGTTTTCAATCCAAGACTTGCTTCAGGAGGCAATCAATTATGACGCCAGCCAGGTGATTTTCCCGGCTGACGACCAGACTGGGACGTCAACCAGGTAAATACCTGAATCGGAGGGCAAGACCAGTGCCATTCCCCTCGTGTCTTAACTAACTCCAATGAAATGCGGTGGATAAGGCCAGCGATAGTCCCGGAGGGCCCCCTGGGGTTCTCGATGCGAGGTAAAATATCCCATAAAACGTACTTTGTGTCATGTATCATCGGGAATTTTTGCTCAGTCACTGTGGCGCTGCGACAAAATTCCCACCTTAGGGTCCTTATCCTCGCGATGAACGTCTCGCTTTTGGCTTCTAGCTGAGCAGCGGAGCCGGGCTAGGCGTCAAAAATGGCGTTTTCTGGCCCCGCCTGGAGGAGATAGAAGAAGGCTACTTCACAGGGGTTCTGCCCACGGCCACATCGAGGCTGGCGACGGCCATCTGGTACTCATAACGGATAGCGATCTGGTTGACTTTGGAGTCGGTCAAGAGAAACTGCGCGTCGGTGAGTTCAATGATGTTCCCGTACCCGTTTGCATACCTACCCTCGGCCAGCGCCAGATTCTCCTCCGCTTCCTTCTCAGCCTGTTCGGTCAAAAAGACCTTGTCCCGGATGACCTGCACATTGGAGAGATCCGCAAACACCTCCTGCCGGACCTTTTGGACGAGAGAATCCAAGTTGGCCTTCGCCACGGCTTCCTGGGCTTGAGCCTGAGCGAGGTGGGCGCGCTTGACACCGCCGTCGAGGAAATTCTGAGCGACGAGTCCCGCCAGGCTCCAATTATGAATCAGAGGAAGCTGCAGGTTGCGGTAGTTGAAAAAGCCGGACAGTCCGAGGGAAGGGCGGAAGGCACTCCGGGCCACGATGATATCGGCCTACGCAGCGAAAAGCTGGTCTCGGCTGGCAGCGATATCGGGGCGGTTCTGCTCTGCTTCCGCCAGGAGCTTGTCGAGTGTGTCCGGCTCTCGGCTTTCCTCGAGGGCTTCGACTGGCTCAGGGGCTTGCTGGATGGGAATGCCCATGGCCGTGGCCAGCGCCGCCCGCGCGACATCCAGGTTCGCCTGGGCTTGGCGGAGGTCCACTTGCGACCTCGCCAAGGCCAGTTCCTGGTTCGTCACATCAATCTTGGGCCGCGTTCCCGCCTGATAGAAACTCCTTACCTGCGCGAGGTGTTTTTGCTGGCTGGCGACGGCGTTCTGTTGAGCTTGCAGCAATTCCTGCGCTGCCAGCACACCCTAATAGGCCTGCCGCACATTCAAGTAAACCAAATCGTGTACCCGCTGATAGTTCTGCTGGGCGGCATCGAAATCGGCCTCACCACGCCGCACCGAACCGCGGGTAAGCCCGAAGTCGTATATCGTCTGGGAGAGGTTCATTCCCAGGTAGTAGTACGGGGCGCTGCTCATGCTTTCCCAGTTGGAGAATTCGGTCACGAGCTTCGGAGGGGTCCCTGGAGTCCCCGCATAGTTGTAACTCTGCCACGTGTACGACGTGCCGGAATCGAGGTGCGGCCGATATCCCGCTTTGGCGATCTGAATCTCCTGCTGAGTGGACAGAATCAAGGCGCGGGCGGCAGCGAGATCCGGCTGCTCCTTCTCCGCCATCTTGAGGCACTGTGCGAGTGTCAATCGGTGCGGTAGGTCCGCAGCAAATGCCGAGAGAAGCGAAACCATCACGAACAGTATAGCTACGACGGCTTGTCGCATACGCCCTCCGACGTTGTCAATCTTTTCCACCGGACCGCACCGGCTGAATCTTGGAACCTCCGAGCACGTTTTCTCCCAGATTCAAAGCGATCCGGTCCCCTTTACTGAGGCCGGATGCGATCCTCACGACGGGACCTTCATCGAGACCTATAACGATGGGACGGAAATGCACCTCGTTGCCCGCAGAAACAACCGCCGCGAAAGGTTTGCTGCCGCGCATCACCAACCCTTCTGAAGGTATCGTGAGAGCGCCGCTCGCCGGTTGATGGATCTTCAAAGTGACCCGGACGAAGCTGCCGGGCAGGATGACGTCATTCTGGTTCTGGAAGTCGATCTCGGTCAGCATGGTGCGAGTCTTGGAGTCGAGTTGCCGGCTCATCCGGGTCACGGCAGCGCGCAAGTGGACGTTGGGTTCTTCCGGAAGCATGATCTCCGCCGGATCGCTGACGCGGATGAAATGCGCATCGCTCTGGTCGGGGTAGACATAGACCCGAAGAACTCGCGTGTCCGCCACCGTCACCACCGGCAGGGCCGCGGTCTGCGATTGCGTCGCGCCCTGCACCAGCGCGCCCGGGTCGGCGTAGCGGGCTACGACCGTGCCGGCGAACGGTGCACGGATGATCTCGTAGGTCTTTTGCGCCGCCAACTGGGAGACCGTGGCTTCCGCCACTTCGGCGTCGGCTTCGGCCTGGTCGGCCTCCTGCTTGGAGATCATGTCACGAGCGACGAGCGTGTCGGCCCGTTGCGCGTTGGTGCGCTTGTTTCTGGCGTCGGCAACCGCGCCCTCATATTGGCGGTCGAGTTCCGGCGACTCGATCACCGCAAGCACCTGGTTCGCGGTAACACGGTCTCCTTTGTCAACGGCGATGGACTTCAGATAGCCGCTCACTTTCGCGTAGAGGGTCGCGCTCAGGAAGGGGACCGCCTCTCCGAGCAAGGTGACCTCGCGTGCCGGAGGCGGGGCGCCAACCGTCACGACCCTAACGCGCGGCCCGGCAGCCTGCTGGCTTTGACGGGCACTCGCTTCCGTCGCGACGCCGGATTTCCGCGCGGTCCAAAGGCGGTAGGCCGTGCCCATGGAGACCACCAGGATCAGCAGGCCAACCAGACAGAGGAGAGAGCGCGCCAAGCCAGACGGTGGTTTCCTTTCTGCGGTCACATTTCCCCCTGAGGCAGCTCGCCACGTTCTTCAGCCAGAAAACGTTCGTCGAGCAGGTGCTTCGTAACCGGACCCCGGCGAAAGATGGAATAGATCACCGGAACGATACAGAGCGTCACCACCGTGGCGATGATTAACCCTCCGATGACTGCCCGTCCCAGTGGCGCGTTCTGCTCGCCAGCCTCGCCCCGAGCGAGGGCCATGGGAACCATGCCTAGGATCATCGCTAAAGCGGTCATCAGCACAGGTCGGAGCCGAGTCTTGTCGGCTTCCAGCACGCCCTCCAGCGCCGAGAGTCCGCGCTCCACACGGATGTCATTGGCGAAACTGACTAATAGAATCGAGTTTGAGACGGCGATGCCCACGGCCATGATGGAGCCCATGAGCGATTCGACGTTGAAGGCGGTACCCGTCAAAGCGAGCATCCAGAGGATTCCCACAAACGCGCCGGGCACCGCGAACATAATGATGAAGGGATCGATCCAAGACTGGAAGAGGACGACCATCAGGAAGTAAACGAGGATAATGGCCACGACCAGACCGAGCAGCAGGCTTTGGAAAGACTGCTGCATCACTTCGCTCTGCCCGCGAATCTGAATCTGAATGGTCGGCGGAAGCGTGCCGAGGGCCGCCACTTTCCGGCGCAGGTCCCGCATGACCGCGCCCAAGTCGCGCCCTTCCACGCTCGCCTCGACATCGAGGACTCTCTGCACCGTGTAGTGATTGATGGCTTCCGGCGTGACCCGGCGGGAAACGGTGGAAATGCTGCCCAAGGTCTCCCAGTTCAGAGCCGGCAGGTCTGTCGGCGCAGGCAGGCCGCCAGCTTGGAGGAGGGTGGCGGCGCCGGGGCCGGTTATCGGAGTGCTCGTCAACGCTTGGATCGTATCCATCTTCTCGAGCGGCACTTTGACGGCGACCACGTAATTGACATTGTTCGTCGGATTCAAGAAGAAGGAGGGAGCGATGAGTGTGCTCGAGGAGAGCGAAACGAGCATCGTATTGGCCGCGTCGCGCTGGCTCAGGCCGATGCGCGCAGCGCGGATGCGGTCGACGTCGACATGGAGCGTCGGATAGTCGAGAACCTGCGCGAGGTGCACGTCGGTCATGCCGGGGATCGTCTGGAATTCATCTCGCAAGTGCCGCGCCAAGGGAAAAGTCTGGGAAAAGTCATTGCCCTGAATCTGAACGTCAATCGGCGCCGCCAGGCCGAAATTCAGGACCTGCGCAACAATATCCGCGGACTCGAACCAAGTGCTGGAGTCCGGGAAATCCCGTCGCAAAGCTTCGCGAATGCGTCGGCGGTATTCGATCGTGGGATGGTGTTCTGGCTTGAGAGAAATGAGAATATCCGCGTCCATAGCTCCCACGTTTTCCGTCGGCACAAGGGCCAGATTGTACGACGCCGGAATGCCCATCATGTCGTTGATGGTCTCCAGTTCCTGGGGCGAAATGATCTGGCGGATTTCGTCTTCGGCCGCCAGAACGATCTTCTCCGTTTCCTCAATGCGCGTGCCGGGCGGCGCACGGAAGTGCAGCTTCATCAGGCCCGCGTCCACGCTGGGAAAGAAGTCCTCGCCGATGACCGCGACGAGAGGAAGAGTGACGAGCAGCACGAGTGCGGCAATCCCCAATGTGAAAACGCGGCGGTGGAGACAGGTCTCCAGCAGCTTCCCGTAACCCTCGCGAAATTGATCGAAGGCGCGGTCCCGCACACGGTTGAAGGCGGCGGAAAGTCGGCCCATCCAGAAGAGCTTTTTGCCTTCGCCCTGCCGGCCGGGATGGTTGTTGTGTCCGGCCATCAGCTTCCGGTACATCGCGGGAACGAGCGTGCGCGAAAGCAGATAGGACGCGAGCATGGCCAGCACGACCGCCAGCGCCAGCGGCGTGAAGAGGTATTGAGCCGGACCGTAAAGCAGAACGACCGGGAAGAACACAATGCAGATGGACAGGGTCGCCAC
>JAIQGH010000057.1 GCA_020072655.1 Terriglobia bacterium
GGATTCCCGACCCGGCAGGCGGTTCCCGGTTGCCCGGACGGCAATATTATCGGCACTGCGGGATCCGGCGCTGACGGAGGACGGGAATTAATCAGCGGGGAATTGACTCCCGACAAGCATTTCTCACGATCACCGCTTCAAGCGAAGGTCTTCGGCCGCCCGGCCAACCAGTTGCGGCGTGCGCTCGATCTTTTGTTCCCACTCCACAAGGAAAGCGCGGAAGGCGTCCAGGTGAGACTGCTCGCGGCTCTCGGGGAGGAACGTCGGCGCGAGCGATTCCAGCAGCCGATCAAACAGCCGCGTCACCGGCAGAGACCCCGCCTGCGCCGAGAGCCCCCGGAGGATGCGGTGAAGCTCCGGCCAACCCGTACGCTCCAGGTCCGCCTGCCGCGGCGTCTTCTCCCAGGCTTTGAGCACGTCATAAAGCGAGCAGCGGTCTCGCGCCGCCTGCCGGCGAACCTCCAGTGCCAACTCCTCGGGAAACCGCCAGCGCGGAGCCAGCAGCACGCGCGTCAAACTGATATTGTCGTGCGGCGAGTCCACGACGCTCAGGTACGCCACAAGGTCGCGCAGGAGAACCGTGGAGAGAATCGAAAGCCCACGAATTGTGAAAGGAATCTTCCGCCGGCGGAACTCCGCGACCAGGAGATCGCGATGGCTGTGCGCGCGGTAGAGCACGGCGATCGCCCCAAACGGCACGCTCTCCTGGCGGTGCAGCCGCTCGATTTCTCCGGCGATCCATTCCGCCTCGCTCAGATAATCCGCCGACTGAAGGAGGAAGATTCGTTCACCTTCCGGCTGGGAAGTTTTGAGCGCCGGCTTCTTCCGGTAGCGGACGTTCTGCGCAATCACCACATCCGCGGCGCGCAGAATCCGCTTCGACGAGCGGTAATTCCGATTGAGGAAGACGGTCGCGTGGCCGGGGAAAGCCGCCTCGAACATCTCAAACGCGCCATGCGCGGCGCCGCGAAAGCGGTAAATTGCCTGGTCGTCGTCGCCCACGGCGGTGATGTTGCGCGGCGGCGCGAGGAGCCGGCGGAGGAGCTCGACCTGGGCGAAGTTCGTATCCTGAAATTCGTCCACAAGCACAAACTGAAACCGCTCTCGGTAACTCCCGAGCACGTTCGGCTCGCGGTCGAAGAGACGGATTGTCTCGGCGATCAGGCTGCCGAGAATCGAGCAGCCCGCCTCTTCGATCAACCGCCGGCTGTTGGTGAAGACGCGCGCAAGTTCCCGAAGCTTCTCGACGCGCGCCTCCTCCAGCTTGCGATCGGCGGCCGCGAGGCCGGGGGCCTTCGCCAGAAACTCTTGCTCAGTCCGCCCCGCGTAGCGCTCGAAATCTTCGGGCTCGATTAACTCGTCCCGACAGCGCGAAAAGAAGCCGTTCAAGTCGTGGAGGAACGCGCCGGGATCAGCGAGCTTTTGGTAGAAATCGAGGCTCAGTTCGTCGATGCGCCGGCGCAGGAAGATCCACACGTCAACTTCGTCGAGGAGCACGCGCTCGAAGTGTCGCCGGCGCAGGATCTCGTAGCAAAAAGCGTGAAAGGTGGAGATGCGTGGAGTCGTTTCGATCTCCGGCAGCGCTTCGCGGACGCGACGCTTCATCTCCCCCGCAGCCTTGTCCGTGAACGTCACCGCCAGGACGTTATCGGGCCGCAAACCGGCGACCGATCGAATGAGATGAACGATCCGGTCCGTGATGACGCGCGTCTTGCCGCTGCCCGGCCCGGCGATGACGAGCAGCGGCCCTTCGCCGTGTTCGACCGCCTGGCGTTGTTCAGGGTTGAGCTCGACCATGGGCGTGCTGGCCCCATTATTCCGCCAAGTCGCCCGGCGGGACAAGCTCCTTCAGCGTTTTATTTCACCCCTCGCAGTTGGTAGCGCGGACCCCGATGCCGTTCATCGGGGTCCGCGGTTCTTACCCGGGTAGAACCGCAGCCCTCACGAGCGGAGGTCTGCGCTACCTTGCTTAGCGGGGTAGAGACGGCCCGGCGGGCCGTCTCTACTTCCCCACGCAGAAAGTTGAAAAGATGATGCCGAGGAGATCCTCGACGTTCGTCGCGCCGGTAAGCGTATCGAGTGCGCGGAGGGCGTCGTAGAGGTGATGAAGTCGGCTTCCGCGCCCAAGCCGCGGCCGGGGGCAGCGAGCGCCAGAATTTCCTCGCGCAGCTCCGGCAGGCCGGCGCCCGTTAAGGCGGAGGTGATGACGATCTCCGCGCGCGACACCGCCTCACTCCCGGAAGCGGCAAGCCGTTCCGTCATCTCCGGGCTGGAGATCCGCGCCGGGAGATCACACTTGTTGAGCGCGACGAGCAAAGCGCCGAGCGGGCGGACGCGCGCCAGCAGGGCCGAATCCACCTCCGTCCATGGCTCCGAAGCGTCAACCACCAGAAGCCGCAAATCGGAATCGGCGATGGCCTGGAACGATTTCTCGACCCCGATCCGTTCCGCCTCGTCATGGGCCTCGCGAATTCCTGCCGTGTCCACGAAGCGCAGTGGGATGCCGCCGATCTGGGCGCTTTCAGCGACCAGGTCGCGCGTGGTTCCCGGCGTCGCGGTGACGATGGCGCGGTCTTCGTTGAGGAGCCGGTTGAAGAGGCTGGATTTTCCCACGTTGGGTCGCCCGACGATCGCCAGGCTCAGCCCTTCGCGCACAATCCTGCCGTATTCGTAACCGGCGACCAGTTTCGCGAGGTCCGCGCGAATGCTGTCGAGCCGCGCGAGGACGTCCGGCCACTCCATGACCGAAACATCATCTTCCGCAAAATCGATGCCCGCTTCGAGCCGGGCGATGAGATCCTTCAGAGCTTGCTTGTGCGGTTTGAGGCGAGCGGAAACGGCACCCTCCATCTGCTGCGCTGCAACGCGCGCCTGATAGAGTGTACGGGACTCGATGAGGTCGCGGATCGCTTCGGCCTGGGTCAGGTCGATCCGTCCGTTCAAGAAGGCGCGCAGGGTGAACTCGCCGGGCTCGGCAGCACGCGCGCCACGCTCCAGGCAAAGCTCGACCAGAAACTTGAGAATGACCGGCGAGCCATGGCAGGAAATCTCCACCACGTCTTCACCGGTATAGGAGTGGGGCCGGCGGAAGCAGGTGACGACGACTTGATCGAGGGTCCGTCCGGACTCTGGGTCCAGAAGCTCTCCGAGCGTCGCGCGCTGCGTTTCGAGCGGCAGCTTCGGGAGGCGAATCAGCTCTGTTGCGAGCGCCTCGGCCTTCTCGCCGGAAAGGCGGATGACGCCGAGGCCGCCGCGTCCCGGCGGCGTCGCGACGGCGACGATCGTGTCCTCGGTGCTCGTCATGGTTGGAGGCAGGAGTGCGAAATTGACGGCGAGGTCATCCCGTGATTCAGGACAGCCGAAGCTCGTCTTTACCGTCTGCGCCTGGGCGGGGAAGCCGAATGAATCACGACCTTGCGGTCAGCCCCTGCGCCTTCGCTCGCGGTGCGCACGGCGGGGAGATCGCGCAAGGCCAGGTGAACGATGCGCCGCTCCCGCGCGCTCATGGGCTGAAGGGCGAAGGGGTCTCCGGTCTCGATGACGCGCTCGGCGGCAATCCGCGCCGTCAGCTTGAGCTCCTCGGCCCGCAGGCTTCGCCAGTCATTCGAGTCGAACGTAATGCGCCCAAAAAGCTCTTCCTCCAGGCGGGCGGCCCGCAGCACGACGTATTCCAGCGCGTTGAGCAGCGCGCCGTTCTTTTCGAGCAGCAGGTCCGCATCCGGCCCGGCGAAATCCACGACAAGCTCCGGAGTTTCGGGTTCGTCTTCGCCCGGCGTGCCTCTAACAATCGTGAAGCTCAACTCGAACCGGCCGGCGCGCAGGACTTCCTTTAAAATCCGCTCGATCAGTTCCAGGTAACTCTCGAGCGGCCGGGTCGGGGGTGTGGCAAATTGTTCAGCCATGGCCAGAAAGTACTTTCTATCCCTTGGCTCCAGGCGCCTTGCGAGCGCCCGGAATCGGAGCAGGCCTGGGAACCATCCTGTTGATGACCATCTGTTGTCCGATTTGCACGATGTTGCTGGTGAGCCAGTAGAGCACCAGCCCGCTGGCCACCCGGTAAAACATGACGCCGAAAAAGATGGGCATGATCATAAACATGCGCTGTTGAGCAGGGTCGGCGGTGGTCATGGGCGTCATTTTCTGCATGACGAACATCGTGATGATCATCAGCCCGAGCAGAACGTAATAGTGGTCGGGCGCCGAAAGGTCCTTGAGATAGCCGATCCACGGCGCGTGGCGGAGCTCGATGGAGAGATCCAGCACGCGATAAAAGCCGTAGAGGAAAGGAAGCTGAATCACCATCGGCAGGCATCCGCCCAGCGGATTGATGCCGTGCTCCTGATACAGCTTCATGATTTCCTGATTCATCTTCTGCTTGCGCGGGTCATTGAACTTGTACTGCTTGTACTTGTCCTGGATGCCTTTCACGATCGGCGCGACGCGTTGCATCTCCTGGGCGGAGCGAATCTGTTTCAGCCTCAAGGGGAACAGCGCCACATTGATGAGGACGGTGAGAATCACGATGGCCCAGCCGTAGTTGTGGATCCAATGGTCGTGGATGTAGCGCAGGGCCAGAAACAAAGGTTTCGCCACAATGCTGAACCAGCCGAAATCCACGACGCGGTCCAGGGGCGGGTTGACGCTGCGCAAGACGTCGAGGTCCTTGGGGCCGACGAAGAGCCGGAAGGCGAGCGGCTTGCTCTGCTGTGTTCCCAGCGCGGCCACGGTCTCCTTGGGCGGCTCCTTCTCCTTCCAATCCGGCGGGTTCCAGGTTCGCCGCGATACGCGGAAGAAAACTTGGTCCGGCGAGTCGGGCAAGAAAATGTTCAGGAAGTACCGGTCGTCCATGCCGGCGATCTGGAAAGGGCCGGGAATCGTCTGCGCGCCTTCGATCTTGCGCTGCGCGACGTTCTCGAATTTCTCCGCGTTGCCGTAAAGCACCCGATCGAGCGCCGCCTTGGCTTCGTAAGTGAGCGACTGATCGCCAAAGCCGCCCGGCCAAGTCACTTCGACGGGGAAGAAACGCTGGCCATCGGTGACGCTCGCTTCCACGTGGACTTCATAGGCCGGGCCGAAGGCGAGCACCTTCCGCGCCTCGATCTTCCCGTCGCTGTACACAAGTTCGACTTTGGTCGGAGCCTGGAGCGAAGGCCCTTGGGGAGTGGCGACATAAAGAGCTGAGTTAAGTTTTTTCGCCATCTCCTGATCGCCCAAACTGAGGCTCAGGGGGAAACCAAGCGTCTGGCAGGCCGGGCGATTCACCACGTCAAGAGGCTCGCCCTTCTCGTCGTGATACTTCTTCAGAATCCAGCCCTTGATCAGCGCGCCTTCGGTGGAAAGGGTTACGCGCGAAACGCCATTCTCAATGACAATCTCTTCCGCCTTCGTTCCCTGCTGGACGGGGAGCTCGACGGGCGCCGCGGGCGCAGGTTTCTTCCCCGCTGTACGCCCAGTCGTCTTCTCGCCCGCCGGCGCCGGTGTGGCGGCAGCCTTTTGTGCCGGACCCTCAGTCTGGGCCGTGGCCGCGGGCTTCTGAGGTGGCGTCCGAGGCTCTGGCGGCGGGAAGAGAAACTTCCACCCCATGAGGATCGCGAACGACAGCGCGAACGCGATCAGCACCTTCTTGTTGGTGTCGTCCATGCTGGAAAACCAGGATCAAGGATCAAGGAGTTAGGATCAAGGAACCCTCAACTCCGCCATTAGTTACGAAGCGCAACAATCCCCCCGAACGCCCACGTGATCGGTGGTGCTGGCGTCGTTCTTGATCCATAATCCTGAATCCTTGATCCTGAACCCTTGCGCCTGCCCTTCCCCCACCGGATCATATCCGTATCCCCCGCCCGGCCGGCAGCGCAACAACCTCCTCAGAGCCATCCAGGCCCCCCGCCCAACGCCAAACTTCTCGATCGCTTCATAGCCGTAAGCGGAGCAAGTCGGATAGTAGCGGCAGAAAGAAGGCAAAACGGGGGAAAAGCAGGCCTGATAAAAGCGAATTAGGGCAAGCGCCAAAAACTTCATTCAGGTCGAGACGCTCCGTGATGTCCGGGTGGTGGGGTGCTGGGAAACAATCGCAGCACTTCCCCAACCAGCGCCGGAAATGATACTTCCGCGACCGCCTCTCGGGGGTTCAAGACGATATCCCAACCGGCAGGGATCGCCACGCGGTTCAGCCGAAAGGCCTCGCGCAAGCGGCGCTTCACGCGGTTCCGCAGGACGGCGCTGCCCAAACGCGCCGGGGCCGTAATTCCCAGACGGGTCAGGGGAAGGCCATTCGGCCGATAAAACACCGCGCCCAAGCGCCCGCTGCGGCGCTGGCCTTCGTCATAAACCCGCCGAAACTCCCGCCGGCTCAGAAGCCTGGCCTCCTTGGGGAATGTCTTCGGCGGAAAACCTTTCATGGAGTCAAGCGATGGCGACCCTTCTGCCGGCGGCGCCTCAGGACTCCCCGGCCTCCTGCCGTGCGCATGCGCACGCGGAATCCATGCGTCTTGGCCCGACGCCGTCGGTTAGGCTGATAGGTTCGCTTCAAGGGCTGTCGCTCCCTGTTGAGAATCTCCGCAGAGGGTCAAATGGCTAAGTTAACCCGAGGGTGCAGCGAAGTCAAGGAGTTGCGGGGCTGCGTATTTCCGGCGGGATAGGCGTCATTGTCGGAAGTCTACCAATCACCTATAATCGCGGCCCGTGTGTTTCTTCAGCCTGATCACTCTTCCGCAAGCCAGGAGGTCCTGTGGGTCACTCACGTCGGGAATTCATGCGGGGTCTTTCTGCCCTGGGTATGGCTTCTCTAGCCCCATCTGCGGCCTGGGCCAAGCCCCCCGCAGCCGCCTTGGAGGAGACTCCCTCAGCGTCACCTTCAGTGGAATGCCATTCGCTCTCCCCCATCCCACTTTCGCAGGTAGTCGTGGACGACGAGTTCTGGAGTCCCAAGAGGAAGGTCTGGAGGGAAGTGACGATCCGCGACTGCTTCCAGAAATTTGAGAATGACCGCGGCGGAGCTCTGAACAATTTCGATAAAGTCCGAGATGGCCTGCGCGGGGGGCATGCCGGGCCGCCCTGGTATGACGGCCTGATCTACGAAATGATACGTGGCGCCTCGGACTTCCTCGCGACCCAACCTGATCCGGAGCTTGACCGGCAACTTGATGGGTATATTGCGCGCATTGCAGCCGCGGCGGCCAAGGATCCCAATGGGTATCTGAATACTTACACCCAGCTCGACGAGCCGACCCACCGCTGGGGACTGAACGGCGGATTGCAGCTGTGGCAGCACGAAGTCTATAACGCTGGCGCGCTGGTGGAAGCAGGGGTGCACCACTACAAAGCAACCGGCAAGACCTCTCTCCTGGCGGTTGGGCTCAAATTCGCCAATCATATGGCCGAAGTCATGGGCCCGCCGCCCAAAAAAGCAATTGTCCCCTGCCATCCGCTTCCCGAGGAAGCCCTGGTGAAGCTCTACGAACTCTTCCGCGACGACCCCGGTCTGGAGCAGAAGGTTCCGCTGCCGGTAGACAAAGCTGCGTATCTGCGGCTTGCCGAATTCTGGATCGACGACCGAGGTCACAACATTGGAAAGCCGGACTGGGAAAAGGACTGGCATGCCGCTGAGGAATTTATCCGCAACCAGGAGTATGGGGATGGCCGGCCCTCCTGGGGAGCCTATGCTCAGGACGACAAGCCCGTGGTAGAGCAGATGGATATTCACGGGCATGCGGTCCGAGCCACGCTGCTTTGTGCCGGATTATCAGCCGCGGCCAGAGTTGACCACCGGGAAGATTACTCCCAAACCGCGCTGCGCCTCTGGGAGAATATGGCCTTCCGGAGAATGCATATTACCGGTGGGGTGGGAGCCTTTGCGCAGGAGGAAAAATTTGGAGCGGATTACGCCTTGCCCAATGATGCGTATCTGGAGACCTGCGCCGCCGTGGGCGCAGGCTTCTTCCATCAGAACATGAACATGCTGTTCGGAGAGGCGCGTTATGTCGACGAGTTGGAGCGCGCCCTGTATAACGGAGCCCTGGCCGGCGTCTCGCTGAAGGGCGATACGTATTTCTACCAGAACCCGTTGGAAGCCGGGCCGGACCGCACCCGCTGGGTGTGGCATGATTGCCCCTGCTGTCCACCGATGTTCCTGAAGCTGATGGGCGCCATGCCCGGATACATTTATGCCACCGAGAACGACAGCGTGTACGTGAATCTGTTTGTGGGCAGCCGCGCCTCAGTTTCTCTCCCGCAGACCAAGGTCGAGGTGCGTCAAGCCACTCGATATCCTTGGGACGGCAGCGTACGGATATTCGTCCAGGCCGTCCAGCCGACGGCCTTCAACCTGATGGTGCGTATTCCGGGCTGGTGCCCTGATGCCACACTGAAAGTCAATGGGCAGGCCTTGACTAACCCCGAGCGAGTCCGCGGCTATGCCCGTATTCAACGGCGTTGGCAATCGGGCGAGTCCGTCGAGTTGAACATGCCGATGCCGGTGCAGGCCGTAAGGGCGCACCCTTTGGTGCTAGCCGATGCCGGCAAGATCGCCCTGCTGCGTGGTCCCGTCGTCTACTGCTTGGAATCAGCAGACAACGGGGACCAGGTGCGTAGCTTTGCGGTGCGTCCGCAGGGACCGTTTTCTACTCAACACCGTCAGGAGCTGTTGGGTGGACTCACGGTCGTCAAGGGGAATGCTTCGACCCTCGACTCGCAGCGTTGGGATAACAGCCTCTACCGAGTGGCCACAGATGTTTCGCCGCTGAAGGAAACAGGGTTCACGGCCATTCCTTACTACGCGAACGCCAATCGTGGACCTGTCTCCATGACCGTGTGGGTGCCTGCGGCCCTGTAGCCCGGCTTTGCATCCTTGGAAGCCGTCCTGTCTTGCGCTACACTTCACGCCATGCCACGCGCTCCCGACGCGAAGGCCTTCACCTGCACTTGGCAAATGGAAGCCCGGGCCCGCCGCCAGGGCTGGCAGCGCGTGGCCGGCTGCGACGAGGCCGGTCGCGGCTCGCTGCTGGGGCCGCTCTTCGCCGCCGCTGTGATCCTCGACCCCGAAAAGCCCATTCGGGGTGTGGACGATTCCAAGAAACTCACGCCAGCCCAGCGGCTCGAACTCGACGTAGAGATTCGCGGCAAGGCGCTGGCCTTCCAGGTCGTGGCCGTTTCCGCCGCCGAAGTCGATGCGATCAACGTCTACGAGGCGTCGCGTCAGGCCATGCTGCGCGCTCTGGCAGGGCTCGAGCCGCCGCCGGATTATGTTCTGACAGACGCCATGCCGCTTCGAGCGCGCGGCCGGTCGGCCGAGTTCGCAATCCCGCATCGCGCCATCATCCACGGCGATGCTCGCTCGGTCTCCATTGCCGCCGCTTCGATTCTGGCGAAAGTCGCGCGCGACGCCTGCCTGGAAGAACTCGCCCGCGTCTATCCTCAGTATCACCTGGCGAGCAACAAGGGTTACGGCACCGCGGAGCACTTGGAAGCCCTGGCGCGTTTCGGTCCCTGCCCCGAGCACCGCAAGACCTTCCAGCCGGTGAAAGACTATGTCCTTCCGCTGTTCCCCTTCGCGCCCGCCGTCTAGAGCGGCACGACGCAAGTAGCGCCGGGCTTCAGCCCGGCATACGCGAAATCAACAAGATGCCGCCCTGAAGGGCGGCGGTACATCGGCGAACCACGAGTTCTCACACACACTCTGAAGCCGTGCCCTGACGGGACTTATTTCGGAAAAAATCGGGCCGGCGCAGGCCCGTTTCGTCGGGTGCTCGCCTGGGCTTCCGATGCTATACTTCCTCGCCCTGATTCCAAGATCCCCGCCGCGCCCGTACGTTTCGTATGAAAGTTGATGAGCCACTGCAAGGAGCGCTAAGAGGGAACCGAATCATGACGGTCGACCAGGCGAACCCCGCGCAAGAAAACCACTCGCCGGGCTTGAGGCTGGACGACGGGTCGCGCGTGGCGGTCATTGGCGGCGGGCCGGCGGGCTCCTTCTTCAGCTATTTCCTCCTGCAATTCGCCAAACGGCTGGGAGTTGAACTCTGCGTGGACATTCACGAGGCGCGGAACTTTGCGATTCCCGGACCGGGCGGATGCAACATGTGCGGCGGAATTGTCTCCGAGTCGCTGGTGCAGAATCTCGCCGCGGAAGGGATCGTGCTTCCCGCGAACGTCGTGCAGCGTGGCATCGACTCGTACGTGCTGCACACGGATGTGGCCAGTGTGCGCATTGAGACGCCTCTGCACGAAAAGAGAATTGCTGCCGTCTATCGCGGAGCCGGCCCGCGCGGGTCGAAGCCCACCGAATGGCGCAGTTTCGACGGCTACCTGCAGGAGCTGGCCGTAGGGGAAGGCGCTCACGTGGTCCGGGGACGGGTAGAGAGCGTGAGCCTGGATGGCGGCAGGCCGCAAATCAAAGCTCCGAATGGAGCGCCCCTGACCTACGATCTGGTAGCCGTCGCGGTGGGCGTGAACAGCAGCACGTTGAAGGTCTTTGAAGGGTTCGGAATCGGCTATGCGGCGCCCCAGACGACCAAGACGTATATCTGCGAGTTCTTCGTGGGCCGTGACGCCGTAGAGAAACGCCTGGGCAGTTCCATGCACCTTTTTCTCCTCGACATTCCGCGGCTGGAGTTTGCCGCGCTCGTTCCCAAGGGTGACTACGCGACGCTCTGCCTGATGGGAGAGGAGATTGACAAGCCCTTGGTTCAGGCCTTTATGGATTCTCCCGAAGTGAAGCGCTTGCTGCCTGCGGAATGGAACGCCTCTCCGGATTTTTGCCATTGCTCGCCGCGCATCAACATTCTGAGCGCCGTGCGTCCCTTCGCCGACCGGATGGTGTTCATCGGCGATTGCGGCACGACGAAACTCTACAAAGACGGCATCGGCACCGCCTACCGCACCGCCAAGGCCGCGGCGAAGACCGCGCTTCTGGAAGGCATCTCGGCCAACGATTTCCGCCGCCACTTCTGGCCGACGTGCCGGAGCATCGCCAGGGATAATCAAATCGGAAAGCTCATTTTCGCCGTCACGCGCCAGGTTCAGAGGCGCCGCTTTGCCCGCCGCGGCGTTGTACGTATGGCCGCTCAGGAACAGGAGAAAACGGGCGGTCGCCGGCGGATGAGTACCGTCCTATGGGACACGTTTACGGGCAGCGCTCCCTATCGGGACGTTTTTCTGCGTGTTTCCCATCCCGCCTTTGTTGCTCATTTTGTTCGGAACGCGCTGGCCGGCAGCCGGCCGAAGGAGATCCAATCGTCGTGAGCGAACTCGGCAAACCTTTCCGCGATGGCGAGGTCATCGTCCAACAGGGCGACACGGGCGATTGCATGTACGTCGTGCAAAAGGGAAAAGTCGAGGTCCTAACAGCCAAGGGCGGGGCGGACTTGCGCTTGGCGGTGCTCGGGGAAGGCGATTTCTTCGGCGAGATGGCGCTCTTCGAGCGGGAAGTGCGCTCGGCAACCGTGCGCGCGCTGGGTGATGTCTGGGTTCTCACCCTCGAGAAGAAAAGCTTCCTGCGCAAGGTCCAAGAGGATCCCTCACTCGCTTTCCGAATCCTCGAGAAGATGTCTCACCGCATTCGCGAACTGGACATCGCCCTCGAAGAGGCTGCCGCCCGCCGCAGCGCCCGGTGAGCGCAGGTAAAAGCTGGATCCACCGCTTGGGCAAGGGTCCAGGTTCGAGAGGCCTCCTGTACTTTTCTGTGATAACCTCTCGCCGTAGCGGCAGTCTATGACCGCCGGATAGGGAAACGGTCTCTGCTCTTGCGGGAGCGCATAGCGCTCCCATACCGGAAACCTGATTTAGCACTCGCTTCCTGCGCCACCGCAGCCTCCGAGCGCTCTTCAAGACCATGTCATCACTCCTCATCAAAGGCGGCCGCGTACTCTCTCCGGAAGACGGGCTGGACGGTGTCCTCGACATACTGGTTGAGGATGGTGTGATCCGCGCCATTGGCCCGGACCTCCCGGCGGGCGCCGATGAAACGCTCGACGCGCAGGGGCAGGTCGTTGCGCCCGGCTTGATCGACATTCACGTCCACTTGCGGGAACCCGGGGGCGAGATATCGGAGACCATCGAAAGCGGCCTCCGGGCTGCGGTCGCGGGCGGCTTCACGGCCGTGTGTCCGATGCCCAACACCAAGCCGATCATCGATCGTCCCGAGTTGGTCCGCGCAGCGATTGACAAGGCCCGGCAACTCGCCCTGGCCCGCGTGTTTCCCGTCGCCGCGGTTTCCATGGGAAGCCAGGGCGAGTCGCTCACGGACATGGCGGCGCTCGTCGCCGCAGGGGCTGTGGCCTTTTCCGATGATGGGCGGCCGGTGAAAACCGCGGGGCTGCTGCGCCGCGCGCTCGAACAATCGAAGTCCCTCGCGGTGCCTATCATCGATCACTGCGAGGATCCGAGCCTCAGCACCGCCGGGGTGGTCAATGAAGGCGCGGTCGCCAAGCGGCTGAACCTGCGCGGCATTCCGGTATGCTCTGAGGACGTCTGCGTTGCGCGCGATCTGATCGTGGCGGAGGCCACGGGAGGTCACGTCCACATTGCGCATCTCTCCACAGCGCGCGCCGTGGAAATGGTGCGCGCCGGCAAGCGCCGCGGCATCCGGGTGACCTGCGAGGTTACACCGCACCACTTCACGCTCACCGACGAAGCGGTCCTGGAACGCGGCACTCAGGCGAAGATGAATCCGCCCCTGCGCAGCCGACAAGACGTTGACGCCGTGCTGGGGGGGATTGCCGATGGGAGCGTTGATGCCCTCGCGACCGACCATGCGCCACACGCCCCGGAGCTGAAGGCTAAGTCGATGGCGGAAGCCCCCTTCGGGGTGATCGGCCTCGAGACGGCGCTCGGGCTCGCGCTCACGCACCTGGTGCACACGGGGCGGATCTCACTGGCGCACCTCATCGTCCTGATGAGCACCAATCCGGCGCGCATCATCAACCAGCCGCTCGGGCGGCTTCGTGCGGGCGGCGCCGCCGACATCACGATTTTTGACCCCGGCTTTGAATGGACTTACCGCGCCGCCGAGGGCCGCTCGAATAGCCGCAATTCCCCCTTCGACGGCTGGAAGCTCAAAGGCGCGGCCACGGCCACCGTCGTCGCGGGAAGAATCGTGTATCGCCGCGAGCGCGGAGAGTCCTGATGCCATCACGCCTGTCCGCAGTTCAAGCTGTCACGCCCGCCTTCGAGCAGACCAAGCAGCAATTATTCAAACCCTTCCGCTTTCGCCACTGGCTGAACCTAGCGACGATCTCCCTCGTCACCGGCGAATTCTTGAGCGGCGGTGGAGGAGGCTGGGGAGGCGGGGGCGGTCGAGCAAACCTTCCGCTGCCACGTCGGCGGGGCGGCGGCGAATCGTTGTTGGTGGCGTTTGCCAATCCCGTCTGGGATCGCGTCAAGGAATTCCTCCCCTGGGTTCTTGCTGGGGTGGCAGTGCTCATCGTGCTGTTTCTGCTCTGGCTCTATGCGGCCAGCATCTATCGCTTCATCCTCTTCGACAGCGTTCTTTATAACCGCAGCGAGCTCCGGAAGGGTTGGCGGCGCTATAAACCCCACGGGTACAGTTATTTTCTCTGGACACTCTGCCTGGCGATGGCCGTCCCGGCGGGTCTCTTGGTTCTGATCGGAGGTCCCATCTTCCTCGCGTGGCGGGCACATATTTTCGACCATCCCAAAGAGCATCTCGCGCTGCTGATTCTAGGCGGTGCCGGCCTCCTCATTCTGTTAATGGCGGCGCTTCTCTTGGCCGCGATCGTCGCGCTCTTTGCCAAGGATTTCGTGGTGCCGGCCATGGCGATGGAAAACCTGGGCGTGCTCGACGGCTGGCGCCGCGTGCTGCCCATGCTGAGGACTGAGAAGCTGGCCTACGCCGGCTACGTGTTGATGAAGATCGTGCTGGCGGTGGGCACCGCGATCATCTTCGGGATCATCAATTTCGTGGTGATCCTCATGATGCTTATTCCGCTGGCGATAATGGGCGTGGCGGCCTACTTCCTTGGCAAGGCGGCGGGCTTGACCTGGAGTCTCGGGACCATCAGCGCCGTCGTGATTCTGGGCGGGGCGGTGCTCTTTCTCATGTTCTACGTCATCGCCTTCATCTCCGCCCCCGCGATGGTGTTCTTCCAGTCTTACACCTTACATTTCTTCGGCTCGCGTTATCCGGCGCTGGGCGCGGTCGTCTTCCCTCCTTCTCCTCCACCGCCTGTATCACCTGCGGCACCGGTGGAACCTCTCCCCTTACCCGCAGGCTGATCCACTGACCCGGCAAACGATTTGATTCTCTGGATGCTCCGACATCGGCAGACGGCCGAACAGCCCTATTTCTTCGATCGACTGCCAGGCTTGACGGCGGGGATGCCGGCTTTGCAGAGAGGACACTCAGAGGGTTCGTAGTTTTGTACGTTCAACGTCACAAGCGCCGTTTTGGGAAGGCCCAGATCCGCCTTCCCGCCGCTGCGGTCGATGAGTGCGCCGACGCCGACGACTTTGCCGCCCGCCTGCTCGACAGCACGGATGGTTTCGCGGGTGGAAAGGCCGGTGGTGACGACGTCTTCGACGACGAGCGTGGGCTCGCCCGGGGCGAGCGAGAATCCTCGGCGCAGCGTCATCACGCCCTCTTGGCGTTCGGTAAACAATGCCCGGGCGCCGAGCGCTCGCGCGACCTCGTGCGAGACGATGACGCCGCCCAGCGCCGGCGCTGCGACCACCACCGGGCAAAGATCACGCAACTTGGCGGCGAGTTCCGAGCACAGTTGCTCCGCCACGCGCGGATGCTGTAACACCAGCGCGCACTGGATATAACGATCGCTGTGCAGCCCGGAGGAAAGAATGAAGTGGCCCTCCAGCAGCGCCGCGTGCTTGCGGAAGATGTCCAGGATTTCAGTTTCGGTCATGGTCTGGCCACTCCCGCCAGTGCCGTTCCAACTTATTCGGTCCAGCCGCTAAGGTCAGGACCTTTACAGACTGGATGAGATAGCTGGCGTCGGGATTAGGGCGAGATAGTTGGAACGGCACTAACATGTCACGAAGGCCCTATCCATCTCCTTCACAATCGAATCTGCGGCAGCGGCGGGGTCCGCGGCGCCGGTGATCGGCCGGCCAACCACCAGGTAGTCGGCCCCGGCGCGCATGGCCGCTGTCGGCGTGGCGATGCGAGCCTGATCGTCAGCCACTACGTTGGCGGGGCGGATGCCCGGAGTGACGATCAAGAAATCGGACCCGAGGGCTCGGCGGATCGCCGCGATTTCCCTTGCTGACGCCACGACGCCGTCGAGACCCGACTCGCGAGCCAAGCCCGCCAGGCGGACCACCGCTTCCTCAGCGCTCCCGGAAACTCCCAGCTCGCGCAGGTCTTCTTCCGCAAGACTGGTTAGGACCGTGACCGCGAGCACGCGCGGCCGCCCGCCATCCTTGCGCAGCCCGGAGCCTTCGATGGCGCCTTCGAGCGCCGCCTGCATCATCTTGCGCCCGCCCAGGGCGTGCACGTTGAGCATGCTGACGCCGATTTGCGCCGCCGCCCGTGCCGCCGCGCGCACCGTGTTGGGAATATCGTGCAACTTCAGGTCAAGGAAAACCTTCTCGCCCATCGCGACCAAGAAACGAGGGAGGACAGGCCCTTCCGACGAGAAGTTTTCGAGGCCCACTTTGAACATTCCGACGTGCCCTCGTAACTGCGTCGCCAGGCGCGCTCCGGCTTCGGCGCTCGCAACGTCAAGCGCCACAATCAATTTATCCCGTGCAGGCATAGCTGTCATTCTAGAGGATACGGAAGGAAAGGTGAATGGGGAAGTAATCCGGCGACGGCGTTACGCGGCGTCAGTCGGGGAAGAATCGGGCGGGCCTTGGTGATCTGGGAATTCGCGCCGGAATTCCTCCGACCGTTTGCGGAGCTCCAGCCAGTCGAAAAACAGGTCCGACGTCTCGAGCCAGACGTGGAACCAGCGGGCGATTTCCTGTTTCTCCCGGCGTTTTCGGGGATTGACGCGAGGGTTGGCCGCTAGTCCCTCCGCGCGTTGTTTGCCCTTCAGGACGAGCGAGCGGACCAGACTCGTTCCCACGCGGTCGGAGACTGCGCGGTATTCACGATAAGCAGCGTCGAGGCGGCAGAGGGATTCTTCTGCGCTCGCCAAGTCGCGAAATCGCAGCGCGCCATCCAATCGACTGGCGTACGGCTCCTCGAGGAAGGGACCGACGTAGCGGTCGTCGTAATCCACCCGCGCGCCTGAAGCTCGGAGGGTAGCGGCAATATAGGATAGCGACGCGCTCTGGTCAGGACCCAGGCGGCGCCGGAGTTCGCCTTGGAGGTCCCGAATCTCCGCTTCTCCGACCCGTTCGAGCCCCCGTTGCCGAAGGAGACTGAGGATGAGCTGTTTTTTGCTCGTGGCTTTTGGCACGCGATTTCGGGCTGGAGGTGGTCTTAGGTTTACCGCGCTGCCCGGCAAAGGACGACGAGTTCTTAGCCTCGCCCGCGGTAGCCCGGGGAAGAGCACCCACTTCCCGCCGATATCGTGCCACGTTCTTCTGATGCTCCGCAAGCGTCTGGGAGAAAATGTGACCGCCATGGTGGTTGCTGACGAAATAGAGAAAACTCGCCGCGACCGGCTCGAGGGCGGCCCGGATGGAGGCTTCGCCGGGGCTGGCGATGGGCCCGGGCGGCAAGCCCGCATACCGGTAGGTGTTGTAGGGGGAATCGAGCTCCAGATCGTCTTCCGTGAGGGGCCCGAGGGGACGATGCTCCAGCCTCTCCGCGTAAATCACCGTCGGATCGCACTGCAAAGGCATTCCCTTCTCGAGCCGATTCGCGAAAACCCGCGCCACGAGCGGACGCTCCTCGGGTGCCGGAGTTTCCTTTTCGATAAGCGAGGCGAGCGTGATGACGTCGTGCAATTTCTCAGGAGGCGGTCTCAGGCGCTCCGGGATGCGGGTCGCCAGCACGTGCCGAAAGCGGGCGAGCATCGTCGCCACCACGCCGGCGCAAGTCACCCCGCGCGGAAAGCGATAGGTGTCGGGGAAGAGATACCCTTCGAGCGATGGGGCCTGCGGATCGAGATCTTGGATGGGGGAGGTCTGCTCCGTGACGCGCAGGAACTGCTGGGGATCAAGACCGAGTTGCTGGTGCAGGATGCGCGCCATATCGAACCGATCCGAACCCTCGGGAATCACGACCGTGTGAAGAAAGACATCTCCCTGGATGAGCTTTCGGTAAACGTCGATGGGGCGCAGCGGGCGGTCGAAAAAGTACTCGCCCGCTTGCAGCCGGCGGTGGGATCGGCCCAGCACGTAGCGGAACAAGAACGGCCAGCGGTGGGCAAGGACGCCGCGCTCGACCAGGAGACTGGCAGTCCCCAGGGCGTTGGTCCCAGGTTCAATCAAGACGAACTGGCCGCCAAGGTATCCTCGATAAGGGCGGTAGAGGTCCCACGCGATCCAGCCCGTCCCGCCGAGGGCGATCAGGATGAGGACGAGCGTCAGCCGCTTGATCATTCGCGCGTCTCACCCTCTCGGCTCCGAGCGCGCTCATTGGCTTGGTAATCGAGGTAGCTCTGCAGGAGCAGCGTGGCGGCGACGCGGTCGCGGGCGCGGCGGCGCTTCTCGATGCCGATGCCGGATTCCCGCAGCACGCGGCTGGCCTCGGCGGTGGTCAGACGCTCATCCCAGAGCTCCACAGGACATGCGAGCCGGCGCTGGAGCTTCTCCACAAAACTCGCCACCTGTCGGGACATGGAAGTCTCCCCGCCCGCGTGGCTGACCGGATTCCCCACGATCACCCGCGACGCCCCGTGTTCCTCCACCAGATCGTGGATGTGCCGAAGGTCGTCCGCCAGGCGCGTCCGAGCGAGCGTGAGGAGGCCCTGCGCGGTGATCCCGAGCGCGTCCGAGATCGCCAAGCCGATGCGTTTCGAGCCGTAGTCGATAGCCAGGATGCGCGCCGACATGGGATCCATCAGCTCGAATCCTCCGGCTTCATCATACACCGCTTCCGGAAGAAGGCAGGCCGGGCTCAGCGTCTGGCCTTAGTTGGGCGAATTGCTCAAGAAATGAGAGAAGCGAGCGTGAGCGACTGTCCCCGCGGGAGCCATCCGTGCGGCTGAGTAGAAGGGGCCTAGGCTTTTGTGGCGGTCCCGGCAAATTCCAGCGCGGCTTCGTTCCTGCTGGCGCGCCGGGCGTCGAGGTCCAGAACCATCGCTTTCTCGTCGCACTGGAAATACTTTGGGCAAGCGAGGCAATCACGCCAGACTTTGGTGGGAAAGCGCTCGCGAGGAATTTCGCGGAACCCCAGCTTGTCAAAGAACTGCGGAACCAGCGTGAGGGCGAAGACGGTCTTCAGGCCGTATCGCTCCGCTTCATCGAGAAGGCGTTCGGTGAGCGCGCGGCCCAGACCCCGGTTGGTTATCCCGGGGGTGACGCAAAGCGAACGCACTTCCGCGAGCTCGGCGCTGTAGAACTTCAGCGCGGCGCAGGCGAGAACCTTGCCGTCGTCCTCGGCGACGGTGAACTCCCACACCTTTTCATAGAGATCAACCAGCGACCAGGGCAGCATGATGCGCTGCTCCGCATAGTAGTTGATCATCTCGAAGAGCGTCGGAACGTCGCTTAGCTCGGCTTTGCGGATGGTCAGCAAGATTTTCCTTTGAGAGGGCGGCTCCCTGCGCAGCGGGAGGGCAGAGTCCTCCCCTACTTCCCGTTTTGCAGGAGCAGAAGCAGCAGGGCCTTCTGCACGTGCAGGCGATTCTCCGCCTGGTCGAAAACGATCGAGCGCGGCGAATCGATCACCGCGTCGGTTACTTCCTGGCCCCGGTGCGCTGGCAGACAGTGCATGAAGACGGCAGAAGAGTCGGCTGCCCCCATCAATTCCTCCGTCACGCGATAGGGCGCGAAGACCTGCGCGCGCAGGTGCGCGGCGTACTCCTGGCCCATGCTCGCCCAAACGTCCGTATAAACCGCCTGGGCGCCTGCTACGGCCTCCACAGGGTCGTTGAAGAGCTGGACCTTCGACCCGCTCTTCCGCGCCACCGCCTTGGCCTCATCCAGCACTTCCGCCTTCGGCTGGAAGCCCGGCGGCGTGGCCACGTGAATCGAAGCGCCGAGCTTCGCGGCCGTGACCATCAGCGAGTGGCAGACGTTGTTGCCGTCGCCGACGTACGCCAGCCGAAATCCCTTCAGCCGGCCGAATTTCTCGCTCAGAGTGAAGAAATCCGCCAGCGCCTGGCAGGGATGCAGCAGGTCGGTGAGCGCGTTGATGACCGGAATCGAAGCGTGCTCGGCCAGCTCTTCGACCGAGGTGTGCGAGTAAGTGCGCGCGACAATGCCGTGCACCCAGCGCTCGAGGTTGCGCGCCACGTCTTTGATGGCCTCACGCTCGCCCAGGCGCGGCTTGGTATGGAGGTCGTGCTCCGCGATCAGGTCGTGCACGCTCAGCGCATCTTGCTTCTCAAGGGTTAATACGGGAGTCATACGCTTGCTCCTTTCATCTCGCTCCTGCCGAGAGCGGCCAGCATCGGTTGCAGGGCCGCGATCAGCTCATCCACGTGCCTTCGCTCGATAATGAGTGGCGGCAGAAAACGCAAAACCCTCTCTTGCGTGCAGTTCACCAGGAAGCCCGCTTCCAGGGCTTTGCGCACGACGGATTTGCACGGCGCGGCGAGCTCCAGAGCAAGCATCAGGCCTTCGCCGCGCACCTCGCACACCACGGGCAGCTCCTGGCGGAGCTTGCCGAGTTGGGCGCGGAAGTAGCCGCCAACCTCGCGGACGCACTCGAGGAATCCCGGCCGCTCCATGATTTCCAGAACCTTGAGCGCCAGCCGGCACTGCAACGGCCCGCCGCCGAATGTCGTGCCGTGCATGCCCGGGGAGAAAGCCTGGGCGGCGCGCTCGCTGGCGATGAGGGCAGATAGGGGTAGCCCCGCCGCCAGCGGCTTCGCGACCACCACCACGTCCGGCTTGAGCCCGAACTTCTGGAAGGCGAACCATCGGCCTGTGCGCCCGAGGCCACACTGGATTTCGTCGGCGACGAAAAGGGCATCGTTCGCGCGGCAGAGCTCTTCGGCAGTTTTGAGAAAATCCTCGCGCAGCTCGACCACACCGCCTTCTCCCTGGATCACTTCCAGCAGCACGGCCGCCACCTGCGGCGTAAAGCTCGCGCGCAGGTGCCCCACGTCATTCAGCCGCACGAACCGGACGCCGGGGAGCAAGGGCTCGAAGGGTCTGCGGTATTTCTCCGGCCAAGTCGCCGAGAGCGCGCCCAGCGTCCGGCCGTGGAAAGAATTCTCAACCGCCAGGATCTCCAAGCGCTCGAAGGGTTCGGCGGGATGATGTTTGCGAGCATAAGCGCGCGCCAGCTTGATCGCCGCTTCGATGGCCTCCGTCCCGGTATTGGCGAAGAAGACGCGATTCAATCCCGCGAGACCTGCCAGCTTCTCGGCGAGCGGAGCCTGATAGCGGTGGTAAAGGAGATTCGAGACGTGCAACAGCGTTTCTCTCTCATCGCGGAGCGCAGCAAGCAACTCGGGGTGCGCATAGCCCAGCGAATTCACCGCCAGCCCGCCCAGGAAATCCAGGTATTTCTTGCCCCGGTCGTCGTAGAGGTAGCAGCCCTCGCCCTTCACCGCCAGGAGGGGCAGGCGGTCGTAAGTGGATATCAAGGCCGCCTTTTCGAGCGCCGCAATTTCCTCGAAGTTCATGCGTGTTTCACGATCCGCGTTCCGACCGGTTCATGAGCAACCACCGTGCGGACGAGGCCGTTCGGCGCGTCCGGCGCGAGGATGTCAATCTCACCGACTTCGTGCCGAAGCGTTCGCGCGCAGGAGCGCAGTTTGGGAATCATTCCATCGCGCACGATTTCCTTGCGGATCAGGTTCTGGATTTCATCTCGCTTCACGATCGGGAGCAGCCGGCGCTCAGCGTCCCAGACGCCGCCTGACTCGGTGAGATAAAGCAGCCGGTCGGCCTTGAGCGCCGTCGCCAACGCGGCGGCGAGGTCGTCGGCGTTCACGTTGTAGTATTCGCCGTCGGGTCCGAGCGCCAGGCTGGCCACGACCGGAACGATCCGCTCCTGGAAGGCCAGCTCCAGGATGCGGGTGGAAATCTTGCGCGGCCGCCCGACGAAACCCAAGTCCTTCGTCCCGTTGCCGGTGCGCGCCTTGAGCCGGCGGACGAGAACCAGGCCCGCGTCCCCGCCGCACACTCCCAGCGCCGGCTGGCCTTGCGCCTCCAGTTCCGCCACCCACTGCTTGTTGACCATCCCGGCGAGAACCATGAGCGCCACGTCGCGAGTGGCGGCGTCGGTCACTCGCAATCCTTGGTGAAACTCGACGGGAATCCCCAGACGCTCGAGGGTCTGCGTCAGCACCTTTCCGCCGCCGTGTACCACGGTGATTTGGTGGCCGCCGCGACGCAGTTGGACGATCTGCCGCGCCAGGTCGCGACGGACGCGGGCTTCCTCCGCCGCCTGCCCGCCGATTTTGACCACGATCCTCATCCGAGCGCCGTCTCCTCGGGGAATCCGTACATCAGGTTCATGTTCTGAACGGCCTGGCCCGCCGCCCCTTTCGCCAGGTTGTCCAAGGCCGAGATGACGATCAACCGATTGGTAGCCGGATCGAGGGCAAAGCCCACATCGAAATAATTGGTGCGCGCCACCGCTTGAATTTCCGGCATCGCGCCCGCGTCATACACCCGCACCATCGGCGCGCGCGCATAGAACTCGCGGTAGAGCGAGACAATCTCCTCCACCGCGCGCCCGCCGCGGAGCCGCACATAGGTCGTGCTCAGAATGCCGCGGTTGATGGGCAGCAGGTGCGGCGTGAAGATGAAGTCCCTTTCCTCCAAGCCCAACTGCTGGAGCATCTCCGGGACGTGCCGGTGGTGAAAGAGGCTGTAGGCGCGGAAATTCTCGTGCACTTCCGGAAAGTGCAGCCGCTCGCTCGGAGTGCGCCCGGCGCCCGTGACGCCGGATTTCGAGTCGCAGACAATGCCCGCCGCGAGATTCGCCCAGCCCGCGCGCAGCAGGGGCGTGAGAGCCAGAATGATCGATGTGGCGTAGCAGCCGGGATTGGCGACGAGCCGCGCCTTGCGGATTTCCTCCGCGTAGAGCTCCGGCGCGCCGTAGACCGCCGCCGCGAGTGCGGCCGCCGCCGAATGCTTGAACCCGTACCAGCGCGGGTAGGCGGCCGGATCCTTCAGCCGGAACGCGGCACTCAAATCCACGACCCGCAGGCCGCGGTCGAGAAGGCCGGGCACGAGATTGTGGGAGGCCTCGTGCGGCGTGGCCAGAAAGACCAGATCAATGTCGGAAGAACGGAGGTCATCCAGGGCCGGAAGCTCACAGATTGGCAGGCGATTCCCCCGCAGAGCCGGATGAGCCTCTTCCATGGGGATGGGCTTGGGAATCTCCGCCATCAGCCGGACGATGCGGACACCCGGGTGACGCAGAAGAATCGAGAGGAGTTCGCCGCCCGCATAGCCCGTGGCCCCGGCGACGGCGGCGCGCACGTACCCCTGCCGCCCCAGCGCAGGCTGCGCGGGCGAAACTCCGGTTTGGACGACTGCCCCCAAGCTCTCCACCTCGCCTCCCGGCAGGAATATTTATGCATGGGAGGTATAAATATGCTTTTTATACCTAGAGCGAGAGTCTGTCAAGGGAAAACTGTCACCGTCGGCTCCCTGGGTCGAGGCGGAGAGTCTCCCTTGGACGTAGCGCCCCAAGGGAGCTCATCGGGGCCTTTTGAAGGGCTTGCCGGGCTGAAGCCCGGCTCTACAAGAGCAAGCCACGGAAAGCCGTGCGCTCAGAGCCCCCGGCGCGTTCGTTAAACTGGCAATTCGGAGCCAAGCAAGCTAGAATCCCGCTCGGGAGTTGCCCTCATGCCGGAAGCCAAATTCGAATTCTCTCCCTCGGCCGCGGCCGCGACCAGTTTGCGGATCATTGCAGCCGCGATCGTTTGCGCCTCGATCTATTACGCCAGCTCGATCGTGATCAGCCTGGTCTGCTCGATTGGGATCGCCTTCGTCCTCGATCCCGGGGTGAAGCTGCTCGAGCGTCTGCGCCTGCCGCGCTGGCTGGGAGCGCTGCTGATGGTGCTCTTGGCGCTGGCTTTCGTCTACCTGATGGTCTATCTGGTATACGACCGCACCGTGGCGCTCATGGACGACCTGCCCAAGCTGGCCGCCCGCGTCCGGCAGATCATCGCCCACATTCAGGTGACCGCCTCGAGCCTCCGGCAGAGCACCTCGACGATTCTGCCTCCCTCGACGGAAGCCAACATCCCGTCGGTTCGCGTCGAGCAGGAATCGCCCTGGATGCAGTTCCTCCTGCGGGGCATCGGATCTCTTTATGCCTTCACCGTCACGGTGATGTTCGTCCCCTTCCTGATCTTCTTCATGCTGACCTCGAAAAACCATATCTGGACGGCCACGCTCAACCTGTTTTCCCTGGAGAAGCGGCAACAGGCGGAAGACGTCCTCCGCGGAATCGCCAAAATGGTGCGCGGGTACGTGCTCGGTAACCTGCTCGTCGCAGCGATCTCGGCCGCTCTCATCACGCCCGTTTTCGCCGCCATCCAGCTTCGTTATGCCCTGCTGATGGGCCCCCTCGCCGCCTTCCTGAGCATGATCCCTTACATCGGCGTGGCGCTGGGTTTGCTTCCCCCCTTGCTCATCGCCCTGGTTCAATACGACCACATGGAGCCCTTCCTGACGATCTCCCTGACCGTGGTCATTGTGCACTTCCTGGCGACGAACCTGCTGACGCCCAAGCTGGTAGGGCATCGCGTCAAGCTGAATGCTCTCACGGTGACAGTCGGCATGATGTTCTGGGGGTGGCTGTGGGGAGGAATCGGGCTCCTGCTGGCCGTGCCCCTTACGGCGACGCTCAAGGCGGTCTGCGACAACGTTCGGCCGCTCAAGCCCTACGGCCAGTGGATGGGAGAAACCTGACCCCGCCAGCGAGCGCGATCCAATGCATTGGCCCGCTGGGGAAGACGGCCTCCGAATCAACTCTCCCAGCGCGACATTCTAAAGAAACTCTGCGCGGAGTTCCTGGACACGGGCCGCTAGCGACGGCGCATCCTGGAAAATGCGAATCCCCGCCACGCCCGCCGCACCCGCTTCGAGGCACGCGCGGACACGCTCGACCGTGATGCCGCCCAAAGCGAGCACAGGTATTCTTGCGGCGGCCGTAACCTCGCCCAGCTTGGCGACACCGAGGGGCGGACCGTAGGCGATTTTGGAAGGCGTCTCAAAGATCGGCCCCAAAACCACATAATCCGCCCGCGCTGCCTCCGCAGCCAGCACGTCCTCGCGCGAATGGCAAGAGACGCCGATCAGGAACCCCTCCGGCACGTTTCCCCGCACCGCGTGGGCAGGGAGCGACTGGGTGCCGAGATGGACCCCGTCGGCCCCAACCGCCAGGGCAATATCCAGCCGGTCATTTACAATGATTCGAGCCGCGTTTCCCTTGGCCGCCGCGACGGCACCTTCCGCGAGCCGCAATAGCTCGCGTGTCGGGAGGTCTTTCTCTCGGATTTGGACAATGTCGATCCCGGCCTGGACGGCCTCCTCGATAAAAGGAAGCAGCAGCCTAGGCTCAAGGGCACGCCGGTCGGTGATGTAACACAATCGAAGTGGCATGGGCATAGGAGTGTCCCGAAGAAATCTATCGGGGAGGCTTTCAACGCGATGAGCGGGGCCGGACCAGGCCGAGCTGCCGCCGCAACCTCCAGAGCTCAAAGATCGCGAGCCAGACATCGGCCAAGCCGATCCCAGAGACCGCTCCACGCACGAAGTAATTGAGCGCGATACTCGACACCCAGGGATACTGGGTAACGAAGAAGTTTTTGCTCCAGATCGAAGTCCAGGGAAGCGCCACCAGGAAGGCGCCCAATTCAAAACAGAGCAAAATGTAAATGATGATCAGCGGGCGGCTCATGATCTGGGTTGGAACGGCACTAGCGTGCCTTCTGTTGGAGGGTCCGAATTTTCTCGGCGACGTCGCGGAAGTCGATGTTCTGGCTGTAAACTTCGGAGAACCTCTCCAGGGCCGTCCGCGGATCACCGGCCTGCTCGTAAGCGACGCCGAGGTCATACTGGAGCGCCAGCGTGGATTCTTCGTCGAGCCCGGGAAAGTCCAGGGCGCGCAGGTACCACTTGGCGGCGATCCCCGGCATCCCCTTGTCCATAAAGCTCACCGCCAGGAGGCTGCACGCCTGGAGGAAATTTGGCGGAAAGCTCCCCTTCTGGGCGCCCTTCACCACCTTCTGGAATTCGCCGATCGCTTCATCCAGCAGCCCCATCTCACGGAAAGCCACGCCGAGATTGTAATGAGTCTCGGGATCATCCTCCGCCGCCTGGCCCGGCCCGCCCTCACCCAGTTCTTCCAGGAGTCCGCTCAGCGGTGACTCTGCCTCCGCCCCGAGGGGCTGCATCGGGGGTGGAGCACTCGGGCCCGAGGCTGGTGCGCTCGGGCCGCCGAAACCCTCCAGGCCGGCTTCGAGATCGCCCACCAGGCTGCCCAGCATGTCCCCGCCCGCCGCCGGAGCCTCCGGTGCAGGAGGCGTGGAGGGCGGACCAGGAACCGGTCCACCGACCA
>JAIQGH010000058.1:0-21370 GCA_020072655.1 Terriglobia bacterium
GGGGCTTGGCCCTGGCCCGCCGCGGTGGGCGTCACCGCCGGGGTCGGCGTGGACGGCTCGGTCGGTGGTGGCGTGATGATAGTCGGAGTGACGTCCAGTAGGCGGGCCAATTCCAGCATGTATTGATCATGCTGCTGCCGGGCGATGCCGATTCCCTGACCGACCGTGTTTTGATCACCCCCGCCCAGGAAACCCAGCATGGTGGAGATGACCGTGTTCATCTGGTTGATCTGAAGTGCTTTGAGCTGAGCAAGGCATCCCGGTACGTTCTGCTCCTGGGCGGCCCGGCGAATGGCCTGCAGTGTGGCGATGTGCGGGGCAAGCTGGCTCTGAGGCACCGTGGCTGCCAGGGCCGACTCATCATCGAACTGCTGGGTCAGGTCATTGACCTGGCGCGCCAGGATCTTCACGTTGGTGGGCGAGCAATAATCCGGCGTGGGTCCGCCAGCGGAGGTGCCGGCCTTGGCGGCGCAGGCCGCCAGCAGGGTGCTTGCCAGCACGAGATCCGGCGTGGCCGTACCGCCCACGTCCACCCACTTTGTTCCATCCCAATGGAGGATGGACAGGTTGGTCGTGCCCTGCGCGCTGCTCGGGATCACGAAGTCGACTTTCATCGGACCGTTCAGCGTGGTTGCCGTCTGGCCACTCTGGGTGACTTCGGCGTCCATGGCCGACTGGTACGTCAGCGTAGTATCCAGCTTGGAGGCCAGCGCGTCCACACTCACATGCTTGAGGGTCGCCTGTCCAGTGACCGGGCAGAGCAGAATGATCTGGTCGCGGTTCGAAAGCGCCAGGGTTGTGCCGGAGTAGGTCGTGCAGTCCAGGTTAACCGTTTGCCCATCGGTCACATTGAGCACGTTGAGTTGAGGAGCAGCCGCCGCGGGTGTGGCAGCCGGTGTGGCACCCAGCACATACGCAGGGGGCGGTGTCGGAGTCTTGTACTTGATCTTGCCCTGGCACAGGTCGCCGCCAAGCGCCACCGTCCCACCGCCGGCGAGGTGGTAATCTCCGGTGACATTGCCCGCGAAGAAATCGCCATTGAGCCCCAGAGTCCCCGGCAGGGTGGCATCCAAGCCGTAGCCGTTGTTGCCCTGGAACACATCGCAATGGCCGCTAATGTCGCTGGCGGAGGTGAGCACCGCCCCACTGGCGCCGTTGTTCTCGAACCGGGCTGCCATCGAGATCGTGCCTCCCGAATTGGCGACCAGTCCGCGACCCGTGTTGCCGCTGAACGTACTCGGATCGATCGTGATGTTGCCGCCCGCATCGAGGTAGACGCCCGCATTCTGCGCGCCACCAGTGTCGTTGGAGTTGGCCGTGACGTCAGTCAGGCTGATCGTGTCGGTGGTTTGGGCGTTCAGTCCGTTCCACTTGTTGTTGTCGAACGAGCTGCTGGTGATACTGATGGGGCCATTGGCTTCCAGCACGGTCGATGCGTCCGTCTTGTGCCCGTTGACCCCGTTCTGATCGCCCGACGTTCCCAGCATCGTGATCGAGCCGGACGTCTCAGCATGCAAGCCGTCGAAGCCGTTGCCGTTGAAGCTGCTGTAGCTGATACTGATCGGGCCGCTCGTGTTGAGGTACGTGCTGCCGTCTGTCGAACCGCCGGTTATCTGATTGCCGTTTGCGGTTACGGACGTCAGGGTCAGCGGTCCGCCTGCGATGGCATGCAGGGCGTCGTTGTAGTTGTTGTCGAAGGAACTGCCATTGATACTGATGTTGCCAGTGACGCCGGACGTCAAGACAGTGCCTGGCCCGGCGGCAACGTTGTGACTATTGCCGTTGGCGGTGACGCCGTCCAGGCTGATACTCCCGCTCCCACCTGTCGTGGCAATCAGCCCCTCGTACTCGTTGCCGCTGAAGGAGGAATTGGGTTTGATCACGATCCCATTGCCCGAGGTTAGGACCGCGCCGACGCGGGCATTCGAATTCGCATTCAGATCGTTCGCGATGATCCCCCCGCCAACATTCGCAATCTCGTTGAACGTGCTGTAACTGATGCTAACGTTGCCCGAAGTCCCAGCCAAAAGGTCCGCGCCGGTAAGGAATCCACCGCCCGAGTCATTGCTATTTACGCCGACAGTGTTCAGGGTAATCGACCCAGATCCCAAGGTCTGGGCCACCAAACCGCTGTAGCGGTTGCTGCTGAACGCGCTATTGTTGATGGTCACATTCCCGTTGAGGCCGCCGCTGAGGAGCGTGCCCGTGCCACTGACATCGAGGGAGTTGTTGCTGTTCGCGACCACATTGTTCAACGTGATCGATCCGCTCGCATGCGCCTCCAGGCCAGTGTGGTAGTTGCCGCTGTACGAGCCCCCATTGATGAGCACGTGCCCATCGCCTGCAGACAGGTAGGCGCCGGCCAGATTTGACCCGGTGAAATTGTTCTGATTTGCATTGACGTTTTTCAGGTCAACGGAGCCTCTGCTGGCCGTTGCATCCAGGCCGTCGTATTGATTGCCGCTAAACTCGCTGTTGTCGATCGTGATGTCACCGTAGGAGGCCAACAGATAGGTCCCTGTGTGAGGCACCGACGCACTATCGTTAAGGTCGGCGATCACGTTGCTCAGGTCGATATTGGTGTTGCCCGCGACATTCAGGCCCTCATTGTGATTGCTGTTGAACGTGCCCTGGTCGATCGAGACCGACCCGTTGAGCGTCATGATGCTGGCGCCCTGCCCGCCATTGTTGCTGGCGATCACATTGTTGAGGGTTGCATCGGTGTTCGCCTGGATCGTAAGACCGGTGGAGGTGTTGTTGTGGAAGTTGCTGTTCGACACATTGACGCTGACGCCAATGCCCGTAATGTTCGTGAGCGCCAGTCCAACGCCGACGCGGTTCTTGACCTCCACCTCCTCCTTGTGTCGCCGGTCTTCGTCGGCGTGGAGCTCGCCTTCCTTGGTCATCCGCTCGACTTCGTCCTTCGAGAGGCCGCTCGAACTGGTGATGGTGATCTTCTGCTCGTTCCCCGTCCCTTTGTCTTTGGCGGAAACGTTCAGGATGCCGTTCGCGTCGATATCAAACGTCACCTCGATTTGCGGAATCCCGCGTGGAGCAAGCGGAATGCCCACGAGGTGGAACTTGCCCAGCGTGCGGTTGTCGCGCGCCATCTGCCGCTCGCCTTGCAGCACGTGGATTTCGACCGAGGTCTGATTGTCCGCGGCCGTGGAAAAGACTTCCGTCTTGCGAGTCGGGATCGTGGTGTTGCGCTGAATCAAAGGCGTCATCACCCCGCCCAGAGTCTCCACGCCCAGCGTGAGGGGCGTTACGTCGAGCAGCAGCAGGTCCTTTACTTCGCCGCCCAGCACCCCCGCCTGCACGGCCGCGCCGACGGCCACCACTTCGTCGGGATTGACTCCCTTGTGCGGCTCTTTGCCGTTGAAAAGGTCGCGGACGATCTGCTGGACGCGCGGGATGCGCGTTGAACCGCCGACGAGCACCACCTCGTCGATCTTCTCCGGGCCAACGCCGGCGTCCTTGAGGGCTTGCCGGACCGGGTTGACCGAGCGCTGGAAAATGTCTTCACACATCTGCTCGAAACGCGAACGCGTCAGCTTCAACGTGAGGTGTTTCGGGCCGGAGGCGTCCGCGGTGATGAAGGGCAAGTTGATCTCCGTTTCGAGCACCGTGGAGAGTTCCATCTTGGCTTTCTCGGCCGCTTCCTTCAGCCGCTGCAGGGCCATGCGATCCTTCGAAAGGTCGATGCCCTGGTCCTTGCGGAATTCGTCCACAATCCAGTCCATGATGCGCTTGTCGATGTCGTCGCCGCCCAGGTGCGTGTCGCCGTTGGTGGACTTGACCTCCACCACGCCCTCGCCGACCTCGAGAATGGAGATGTCGAAGGTGCCGCCGCCAAAGTCGTAGACGGCGATCGTCTCGTCTTTCTTCTTGTCAAGGCCGTAAGCGAGGGCCGCCGCGGTCGGCTCGTTCACGATGCGCAGGACTTCCAGCCCGGCGATCTTGCCCGCGTCCTTGGTGGCCTGACGCTGAGCGTCGTTGAAGTACGCGGGGGTCGTAATCACGGCCTGCGTCACCTTCTCGCCCAAATATTGCTCGGCGGCATCCTTCATCTTCTGCAGGATCAAGGCCGAGATTTCGGGCGGAGAATACTCCTTGCCCAACGCCACCACGCGCGCGTCACCGTGCGGGCCGGCGACAACTTTGTAGGGCACGGTCTTGATTTCGCTCTGCACTTCCTCGTAGCGACGCCCCATGAAACGCTTGATGGAGTAAACCGTGTTCTCCGGGTTGGTGATGGCTTGGCGCTTGGCCACCTGCCCCACCAGGCGCTCGCCGGACTTGGCGAAGGCCACCACGGACGGAGTCGTGCGCCCCCCCTCAGGATTGGTGATAACCACGGGTTCGCCGCCCAAACTGCAGAAAACAAAGCTCCTTTCTCATCTCGATGTTATTCCTATAGTTCCACCGTTCTCCCCCGCGATAGGGGGTCCTCTGCCTGCTGGCTGCGCCCCAAGCGACCTGCGGCTTAGACAACGCAGGTCATTTGGTTTATCCTTCCCCATCTGGAGGTTGCCCATGCCGCCCAAGAAACGGGAGTACACACCCGAGCACGCACGGGGAGGGGTCAAAGCCGGTTTGCCGACGATTGAGACTTGGCCCAATCAATACCGGGGCTACGAAATTACGATCACCATTCCTGAATACACCTCCATCTGCCCGCGGACAGGGCTCCCAGATTTTGGCACGATCACGATCCAATACCTGCCCGATAAGCAGTGTTTGGAGCTGAAGTCGCTGAAGTACTATATTCTCGGCTATCGCAACTTGGGCATCTTCTACGAAAACGCCGTGAATCGCATTTTGGATGACGCCGCCCGCGCCTGCCGCCCGAAATGGATGCTGGTGCGCGGCGCGTTCACCACACGCGGGGGAATGCGGGCGACCGTGGAAGCCCGATACCCGCGAAAAAGGCGCTGACCAGCGGATGACGCCGCCGCGCCGCGCAATGAAGAGTTCGCGTCCAGGCGGTCGTCCGAGTTGCAACAGTTGTTGCAACTTAATATCATAAAGCTTCTCACGCTTGGGTGGTGGATAAACGTTTTGGTAGCCCCGTTGCTACGAAGAACAGCAAGAGGAGGGCTTCTGCGCGAATGGCCGCACCAATGAATCTCTATCAACTTCAGCCCGGGTCAGTGATGAAAATCTCTTTAATTTCAGGTGGTTGGGGAGCGCGCCGCAACCTCAACCAGATCGGGCTGCATGTCGGAGACAAGGTTTCTGTAATCCACAAGGCGCCCTTCGGGGGCCCGCTCGTCGTCGAAAACCGCGGGAGCCGTGTCGCAATGGGGAGGCGACTGGCTGAGAAGGTCGAGGTCGAGGCCCTGCGGTGAGAATCGCCCTGGTCGGCCAGCCCAACTCCGGCAAAAGCACGCTGTTCAACGCCCTGGCGGGCTACCGCTCGCTGACCTCGAACTTCGCCGGCACAACGGTTGAATACACCCGCGGCCGCGCGCGCGTGGCGGGCGAAGAGATCGAACTCATCGACCTGCCCGGCCTCTACTCCCTCAGTCCCGCCAACACCGCCGAAATCTGCTCCCGAGAATTCTTGCTGGCGGGCGACTGGGACGTCCTGGTGAACGTCCTCGATGCCTCGCAGCTCGCGCGCAGCCTGGAGCTTACGCTCGAGCTGAAGGAGCTCGAGGTGCCGCTGGTCGTTTGTCTGAACATGATGGACGAGGCCGCACGCAAGGGCATGTCCATCAACGTAAAGGCGCTTGCAAAGGCTTTGGGTGTTCCTGTTCGCGAAGCGATCGCGGCGCGGGGGCAGGGCATCGTGGAGACCTTCGTCGCCGCCCTTGAGCTTTGCCGCCGTGGCGAGACCTCTGTCCCCCCGGTTTTCCCATACACGGCCGATGTCGAAGCGGTCATGGACTCGCTGGCTCGAGCGCTCGACGATGCTGCCGGCCCAGATGCCCCGGCGGAGCCTTCACGGGGCGGTAAGCTCGAGGCTGAAGCCGGAGACGTGCTGGCAGCCCAACCGCCAGCGGCCGGACTCGTGGTCGCCGCGCCGGCTGCGCTCGCCGAGCCCGGCGTGCGATTTCCAAACAACCGCTTCCGTGCCCTCCAGCTCCTGCAGAGCGATCCGCATCGGGTGGCGCTCCTTCCCTCCGAGACAGCGGTGACCGTTGAGCGGGCACGCGACGAGATGTGGCGCGCCAGGGGGCAGCCGGCAGACTTGGTGATTTCCTCCGCCCGGCACGCCTCCTGCCTGAATTTGTTCGAGCGCGTTGTCAGGGTCAGCAGGCCGCGCGGCGACTGGCGCGAACAGGTGGATCGCTGGCTGATGCACCCCTTCTGGGGATACGTCTTCCTAGCGCTCATCTTCCTGGGCTTCTTCCGCCTGGTCTTCAGCTTGGGAAAGCTCGGCGAGGCGCGCATTCTCACGGTCTTCGCAGACCTTATTGCTTACGTGGGCCACTTCCTCGCTCCGCATGGCTGGCCGTTCGCTATGGTGAAGGGCGCATTGCTGGGCACGGCAGGCGCGTTCGCCATCGTTCTGCCTTACCTTGTACCGTTTCTGGTGGGGCTTGCGATCCTCGAAGACGCCGGGTATCTGGCGCGCGTCGGCTATCTGATGGACGCCGCCATGCACCGTCTGGGCCTGCACGGCACGGCGACCATCCCGGTCCTGCTCGGCTATGGGTGCAGCGTGCCGGCGGTGATGGCGACGCGCATTCTCACCTCGCGGCGCGACCGCTTCATCGCCGCGTTTCTGGCTGTGCTCGTCCCGTGCTCGGCGCGCATGACGGTCATCATGGCGCTGACCGGTTTCTACTTAGGCGCCTACTGGGCGCTGGCCATTTACGCGCTCAACATCGTCGTCGTGGCGTTGGCGGGAAACGTCCTCGCCAGGATCTGGCCGGAAGTCTCACCGGGCTTGCTGATGGAAGTGCCCCCTTACCACCATCCCGTGGCGCGCGTGGTGGTGCTCAAGACTTGGTGGCGGCTGCGCGAATTCGTTGTCGTGGCGCTGCCCTTGCTGGTGGTGGGCAGCGCGGTCCTGGGACTCATTGAGTTCTTCGGCTGGCAACCCGCGATCAACCGGGCGCTCTCGCCGCTCACGGCGTTGCTCGGGCTGCCAGCGGTTGTGGGGCTGACACTGATCTTCGGTGTGTTGCGCAAGGAGCTTTCGCTGCTGATGCTGATGCAGGCGCTCGGGACGACCAACGTGGGTTCGGTGTTGACGACGGCGCAGATCGTCGTCTTCACCTTGTTTGTGACCTTCTACCTTCCCTGCCTCGCCACGCTGGCCTCGCTGGTGCGGGAACTCGGCCGCAAGCTCACCCTCGCGGCCTCGGGGGCGCTGCTCGCTCTGGCCATTGTGATCGGTCTCCTGGCCCGCGGAGTGTTCCACCTCATTCATTAGCGGCGGCCCAGCCCGGTCGGGGCGGCGCTGGCGCTCGTCACGCGCCGCACCAGCACGATCCTCTTCAGAGAGTGCGCGCGAGGTGCTAGGCCTTCTGGCTTTTGGTAGCCGCAAGGACGGCCGTAGCAATTGCAATCACGAGTAATAGAAGTCCGCCTTTGTAAAGGGTCATATATCTGACCGGCCCCAGGGCCTCCGGCAGTACCTTGAGGGCCTCGAGGCCTCTCCACACCATGGCGAGCAGAGAGCAGACGAGACCTAACCAGTAGCTCCACTGGGTGATGTGCTTTTCCATCGAGAATCTCCTTTCCGCGGCGAGATGGGACGTGTACTGGGAAATCGGTTGGGTGTCACCTTATGCCTTCCGAGTGCCTGTGTCAATGCCGGTGGAGCATTTGACGTGCTGTAGCGGAACATCGTGCAGACGCGGAGCCCCGCGCCTCTCCATGCGCTGGCAAAGGTGACTTATAATTCCGTTGCGAGAGCCTCCCACATGCCGCAGGCCAAGCCCAAAGCGACCCAAGGATTTGAGCCCGCCTACTTGCGGCTCTATGAAAGCGGCGAAATCCCGCGGCGCGTTGAGCGCGCTCTCGAACTCCTCCAGAGCTGCACGGCCTGCCCGCGCCGCTGCCGGGTTGACCGGCTGGCGGACAAGTTTGCGGTGTGCAGAACGGGGCGGTACGCCATCGTCTCCAGCTACGGCCCGCATCACGGGGAGGAGGATTGCCTTCGCGGCCGGGGTGGCTCAGGCACGATCTTCATCGCCGGCTGCAACTTGCGCTGCGTCTTCTGCCAGAACTTTGATATCAGTTGGCAGGTACGCGGCACGCCCACGCCGCCCGAGAAGTTGGCGCGGATGATGCTCGAACTCCAGGCCGAAGGCTGCCACAACATCAACTTCGTCACGCCGGAGCATGTGGTCCCGCAGATCATCGAGGCGCTGCCGCACGCCATTGCCGGCGGACTGCGTCTGCCCATTGTTTACAACACCAGCGCCTACGATTCGATGGAGAGCTTGGAGCTCATGGACGGCGTCGTCGATATCTACATGCCGGACTTCAAATACTGGGACCGAGAGAATGCGCGGAAGTACTCGAGAGCTCCAGACTATCCCGAAGTAGCACGGCGAACGATCAAGGAGATGTTTCGCCAAGTGGGCGACTTGGTGATGAACGAGCGCGGGGTGGCGCAACGCGGGCTGCTCATTCGCCATCTCGTCATGCCCGGCAATATCGCCGGCACGCGCGAGGTCATGCGTTGGATCGCCACGGAACTCTCACCCACCACCTACGTCAACCTGATGCCGCAGTATTACCCGGCGGGGAAGGTGTCGCGCACTGAATTCGCCCAAATCAATCGCCGCGTCACCCCGGCCGAGTTCGAGCAGGCGCTCGACGAGACTTGGCGCGCTGGGCTTGACCGCCTCGACTCCCGTCGGCCAATATGGTGAAGTGAAGTCACTCGATGAGTATCTCGTTCTCGCTGCGCAGAGTCACGGCCACATGTGTCCCGGCCAAGTGCTGGGTGTGCGCATGGCGATGCTGGGGCTGCGCGAGCTCGGGATCGACGACCCCATCCGCCATCGCAAGCGCCTGTTGACCTATGTCGAGATTGACCGCTGCGCCACCGACGCCGTGAGCTTGGTGACCGGATGCCGGCTGGGCAAACGGTCGCTCAAGTTTGTGGATTACGGGAAAGTAGCGGCAACTTTTCTGGATCTGGATACGCGGCGCGCCGTCCGCGTCGTAGCCCGCGACGACTCGCGCGCCAAGGCCAAGCAGATGTTTCCGGAACTGGCGAACGAGTCAAAGCAACAGCTCGAAGCTTACAAGGTCATGTCGGATGCCGAACTCTTCACCGTCGAGCCGGTGCGCGTCGAAGTCAAGCCCCAAGACCTGCCGGGGCGGCCACGTGCGCGCGTGGTCTGCAGCGTTTGCGGCGAGGGCGTCAATGATGGCCGCGAGCGCGTCGTCAACGGCCGCGTGCTCTGCCGGAGTTGCGCGGGAGAAAGTTATTACGAGCGAGTGACAAGTGGCGAGTGACGAGATTGAGCGATTGAGTGATTGAGCGATTGAGTGATTGAACTGCATGGCATGGCGCAGTCAGCTTCGTATTCGCCTCTACCCATAGCGTCAGGCTCCTGACTCTTGGCTTCTGAGCTCTGCTCGTCACTTGTCACTCGTCACGGCAGTTAAATGGCTGACCAGCCCATCATCGTAACCGCCGCCACGCCTGAGGCGTTGATCATTCGGCGGCGCTACCGCCCGATCGCCACGCTCGTCCTCGTCTCCTTAAATGTAGCCATCTTCGCGCTCATGGAGCTATCGGGAGGCTCGAAGATGCCCCAGGTGCTCTTGAACTTCGGCGCCTGTTACGGCCCCTTCATCCGGCGCGGGGAGTACTGGCGGCTCGTCATGCCGATGTTTCTGCACATCGGATATGTGCACCTCATTCTGAACATCACCGGCCTGTTCGTGCTGGGCCGCATCCTGGAGAGCGTTTACGGCTACGGCCGCTTTGCGCTGCTCTACGTGGCGAGCGGAATCGGCAGCTCGCTCCTTTCCATGACGCTCTCCCCGAATGTGTCGGCGGGGGCCTCGGGAGCCATTTTCGGGATCGCCGGCGCGATGCTGACCGCGGGCTATCTGCACCGCTCGGCCATCCCGCGGCACTGGCGGAGGGCGTTCGGCGGCGGAATTCTGCCCCTCATTGTGCTGAACTTGGCGCTGGGCTACGCGATTCCCGGAATCGACAATTGGGGCCATCTGGGCGGGCTCGTGACCGGGATGGTGCTCAGCGGGCTGATTCCGCCGCCCGGTCTCGAGTGGACGCCCGGGTACGCGGTCGAGGAGCCCTCGCAGGCCGCAGCGATCCTTCCCATCATTGTCGTCGCGCTCGCCATGGGCGCGACCGTGAACCATTACCGCGAGTCGCGCCAAGTAGATCGCCTGCTCGCGGAAAGCAGCCGCCTGCGCGTCGCCGGCCAGCCCGATCGCGCGCTGGAACGAATTCGGGAGGCCAGCCGCTTGGCGCCGCACGATGAGCGGCCTCACGAGGAACTCGGCGAATATTACCTGCGGAACGGTCAGATCGATCAGGCGATTCAAGAGCTTGAGGAAGCGCACCGTTTGAGTCCCGTCTCCGCGCGCGCCCAGCGCGACCTGGCCCGCGCCTACCGGCTCAAAGGGGACGTTGCTAAAGCGGACCAGCTCCTCGCGGAAATGTTAGGTGAAAACGCCGCCAGCGCCGAGGGCCGGCGGCTGCTCGGCGACTTGTACTTCGAGGACAAGATTTATCCGGAAGCGATCAAGCATTATCAGGAAGCGCTGAAATTGAATCCCAACGACGCCGTGGCGCACAACAACCTGGCTTGGCTCTACGCCACGAGTGAGGAGCAGCAATTCCGCGACGCGAAAGGCGCGCTCGAACACGCGCAGAAGGCTGTGGAGCTCAGCCACTGGCGCGTGGCGGCGTTTATTGACACGCTGGCGGAGGCCAACTTCGTCAACGGAAGATTCGACGAGGCGGTGACGACGCAAGCCCGCGCGCTCAAACTCGAACCGCGCAACCCCGAATATCTGGACCACATGGCCCGCTACCGCAAAGCCGCGGGCGTCTGAATCCTGCGAGACATTCTATCGGGCGTCGGCGGCCTGATGTTGCGGGAGCAGCCGCTGGAGGGTCTCCGCGACTCTGAGCGGCTTGAAGCCGTAGGGGCCGGCGTCGCTTTTGTAAGCGATCCGCCCCTCGCGGTCGATGACGTAAAGCCGATCGGGCCAGCCAGTGTAAGTGACTTCAGTAGGATTGCTGATTTCGTCGACGAGGGCAGGAAACTTGATGCCCAGTTTCACCATGCACATTCCGGCCAGATTCACGCGCTCTTCGTAGCCTCTCGGGCTTGCAATCTCGATTTTCTCCTTCTCATTATCCTCGTCTCTCCAAAGATCCGTGGGATGCGCCTCTTGAATGTAAACGACGAAGAACTCCGCTTCGTTGCGATATCTCTCGTACAGTCTGTTGAGCGCGGGAACCTCCCGGCGGAACGGCGGTCAGGTGTAGCTCCCGAAAACCAGCACGACCGGCCTCTGCCCGCGAAAAGAAGAAAGCCGTACATGTGATTTCTTATCGACGGTTTTCAAATCGAAGTTGGGCGCTGGCTCGCCCACCTTCAGGCGACCGGAACGCGCGAAGAGCCACATGCGCTTGAAGGGGAACAGGGGGAACACGAGGCCGGGCATCTTCGACATGATTCTGCCGAAAACTTCCGGCGGCTGAAACATGGCGGCGAAGAGGCCGGCGAATAGGACGAGGTATACGACGACCAGAACAACGACGATTTTGCGCAGGAGACGCACAAAGCCTCCTCGTGCTCCGAGTCAGTCTGAACGTAGGTTAGCCCGAACGAGAATTATAAGGGATTGTACAGGCGGGTCAAATGTGTTTTGGCTAAGGAAAGAATGTTCTCTCTAAGGAAGGCTGCGGGGCCAACTCCAGTGGAACACCCGAACCGTTATTGGCGCGCCGTGGCGGCCGGGGTGGCAGTCGCTCCCGCGATGGGTGCCGGGGCTCGCCGCGATGTTGTCTCCGGGGCAGAGGCCTCCGAGGTAGCAGACGTCGGCTCCGCGGCGGCTTCGCCTGTGGCGGGAGTGATCGCCGCCTTTTCGTTTTGGGCGAGCCGCTCTCGCCCGCTGCGGAGTTCCCGCATGGCGACGAAGGGCGCGGAGTAGTCGTTGCGGGCGTTCCAGAACAAATATCCGACCCCGCCGTTTTCTCGCGCGACGTTGACCTGCGTGAGGATGTATTGCGGCGAGTAGGTTTTGGTCCGCCAAGCGAACGCCTGCAACCACGGGCGAAGCACCACCTCCGATCCTGCCGTGACTTTCCGGAAGCGCTCCAGGGATTCGGAGATGAAATGCTCCGGCGCGTCACCCGGCCGGGCAAAGCCGTCCATGCCGAAGAAGTGGGAGGGATAGACCATCGGTGACAGGACATCGCAGTGGCGCGCCATCTCGGCGATGTCCTGGCCGGTGTGCGCAAGGTCTGCGGGCCGCTGCCAGGCCATCACGCCGAAGACATCGAGCGAGACCAGGACGCCCAGCGGACGGAGCTCCTCATAAGCCCGCGCGAGGAAATCACTGATGACCTTCGCGCGCGTCCCCTGCGGTTGCTCGGACTGGAAATGAAACTGCGCGTCGGCCTGGTCGCCCTCGGCGGGGAAGCGGACGTAATCGAATTGAACCTCGTCCACGCCGTCACTTACCGCCTGCTTGGCGAGCGCGAGATTGTAGTCCTGCACTTCACGGCGGGAGGGGTCGGTCCAGACAAGCTTCCCGTTCTCGCGCCAGGCAAGTCCCGTGCGGCGCGAACGGACAGCAAGCTCGGGATAATTCTCGGCGATGTACGTATCGCGGAAGAGCGCGATGCGCGCGATGGCGTGCAGCCCCAGCCGGTGCAGGAAGCGCGTGAATTTCGGCAGGCTGCGGATGTAGGGCCGGCGAATCTTGGGCGCCAGAGGGTTGTCGAAGGGCATGCTGACGATGCCGTCCATGTCCTTCACGTCGAAAACAATGGCATTTCCGCCGAGCTCTTTCCAGCGGTGGATGATCCCGAGGCCGTGCGGTGAGCCCGCCATCAACCCCGTCAGATAGATTGCGTGGATTTCGGTGTCCTTGGAGTACGGGACGGGATGTTCGGCGATGGGCGCGGTCTCGATGCCGGGGATGACCAGTTGCTGACCGGGGCGCACGTGCGTCCCTTTCCAATCTGGATTGGACCTTCGGATGGCCGCCTCGAGCTCTCCGCTCGTCATGAAGATCGTCTGCGGAAGATAGCGATAGGTGATCGTACCGATGCTTTCGCCCGGCTTCACGGTGTAGAGCATAACCGGCGAGCCGGAGAAATCCGGCACGATGACCGGAGGCGCTTCCGCGCGAAGAATCGCAACAGGTAGTTGGGGTGGAATCAAATCGGACGTCGGAGAAGGTATGGTCCGGATCGGTCCACACAGCCACCGAGCCCAGGGTGGCTCAATGCGCCGCGTGTTGCTGGCTGTGGTTACAGGTTGCGGAACGTAGGATAGAACGCCAGCGCCCAGAAGAGCCAGAACCAGCAGGGCCGAGAAGTAACGAGTCCGGGAGTGGTCGAGCATCAGAGCGCGTTCCCTGAGCTATCCCCGCCATCATCCTAACACGAGAACCGCAACGCGCAACCGGAATGGGTATTGGGTCAGCTTGAAGATCGCCAGCAATTCCCCAGATGCGGACTTCTCGTCGCTCCCGAGAGTTCACCTCTGCAGGATGGGCGTCATACAACCAAGTGCGCTGTTTCCAAGTGCGCCGTCACTTGGGGGGAACCTGAGTTCGGATTCTGCTGGGCCCTAATCCTGGCAGTTCTACACTTAGGCGTCCCGTGGCGTGAGGTTGGGCCGTTGCTAGGGCAGTGGCCAGACTTCGGCGCTTGAGACGGGTCTGATTGGTCTTTTCCGCGCCTAATTGGGGCGGGAGGGCACGGGGGTGGGCTGCTGGCCGGATTCGACGACCTCATATCCCGGCCAACGTTCTAGGCTGTGGGACCCATCTGCCGCCGGGGGTCTGGTTTTACGACTCGGCTGCAGGGTCGAATTTCCTCGCGGAGAGTGGATGACCTCGATCCGTATCGTCGCCAAGCCCGCTCCTTTGAAGCCGAGGCGCTTGGCGGCCTCCATCGAAACGTCCAAGATCCGCCCTTGGACCCCAGGGCCTCGGTCATTCACTCTCAAGTTAACCATCTTTCCATTCTTAAGATTAGTAACGAGGATCCGGGTTCCGAGGGGAAGGTGTCGGTGCGCGGCAGTCAGGGCGTTGAAGTCGAAGCTCTCGCCGCTGGCGGTGGCATTCTTGGAGCATTCCTCACCATACCAACTTGCCACCCCCACCTCGCTCGGAGGTCGAGGATGGGGGGTATTGGTCGCCTCTCCCATTGAACGAGGAGCCGCCGGAGTTGCCAGCATGGCCACAGCCACGGTGACCCTCGCCCAGCGCGCGAAGAGCCTACGCATATTTCGGCCTATCAACACCAAGTCAGACGGCATCCGTTATAGGCCCGCCTTTGAACTAGTCGTTGCCCAATGATGAATAAGGTTAATAGCCGACGAGGTTTTTGCCCATTCCCCAAACGTGGGAGGAGAATGCCACCATGGTCGTAGGACTAGGTGTCTGGCTCGTCCGTCCGAACCGCGTCAGGAAAGGGCGATGGGCCTGCGAACACCGCTCGTGGAAGGACCGTGCGGGGACCGTGTTGACAATTCTTTCTAGAATTGCGGCGCCGCAATGCGCCGAACATGGGCGGCCAGCCTAAGAAGCTGCAGGCCACATGCCTGGTAGCTCATAAGTGGCGCTATAATGAGGACTTGTCCACGCCGCGATCGTGGGGGTGCCTGGTCTTAGGCCGCCCCACTGAAGGGGGTTTCGCCATCCGAGAGGGTGTAAACTGGGACCGTGCCAGTAGTGCTCCGGATTCGCGGTTACAGGTTCTTCTTCTACAGTTTGGAAGATCGCGAGGCACCTCACATTCACGTTGCCCAGGCGGGCCGTTACGCGAAGTTTTGGCTCGATCCCCTGACCTTGGCATCCAACCGGGGGTTTCGAAGTCACGAATTGACGCTAATTCGAGAACTCGTACTGGAAAATCGAGATTTGTTCTTGGAGAGATGGAATGCTTACTTTAGTGGACAGGAGTGAAACGCTCGCGGTCGAAGTGGCTTGTTCTGACGATGCACTCACGGTCGTGCTCGACGACGGCCGCACCGTGTCGGTTCCTCTGGTGTGGTTTCCGAGGCTTCTTAACGCCACCTCGAACCAAAGAAAAGAATGGGAGTTCATCGGCGGCGGAATCGGTATTCATTGGGAAGCGATCGACGAAGACATCTCGGTGGCCAGCCTGCTCAGACCAGAGAAGTTCATGCGGCTGTCTAACACCGGGATGCCGCCAACACGCCCCGGGCCGCTGCCGCGCCCCTCCGCATCCCCTCGCACACGAAAAACGCGTGCGCGGCGCGGCTGATCGCTGGTGGCGCCGACATCGGCTCTTATGGCGGCGACCGTTGAGAAGCCAGGACAGGCCAGCGATAGGACCCGGTGACAGAGATGTTGCGCGTGTGCGTGGGGCGCATACATGGAAGAGAATGTATGCGCCACCCGCGCCACGTGGGAGAAGGGACAAAAAATGGGCAGGCATCGGCGAAGAGCGCCAGGGGAGCAATGCTACGACATTTGCAGGTTCAGCGTCCAGACGAATGAAGTAGAAGCTCGGCATGAGTACTCGTTCCGGGGTCTCGGCTTGGCTGAGATGGTCGCTAGGCAGCTCAACGAGCGGCTTTCGGACGAGGAGGGGAAACGATGCCGGTGGAAACCCTACACACCGGCGACGACGCCCTTGGCGCCACGGACAAGACGGCGCTTGCCCCGTGGCAAGCGTGATGATTACAAGGGCAGAGGCCGTTGACCGTCGCCCCCAGGGCGTGGCGCGGATCCCGCGACGAGGAGCTGGTAGCCGCGGCATGATCTCTATGCCGTGGGTTCGTGATGGGGGGATAATGGGAAAAACCCACGGCACAAGAACCGTGCCATGGGTATCGGCTCCCACGTGATCAACGAGTTCAACTTTGAAAGGAGGGTAGCATGGGCGTGACCAACAAGCAGACCGGGACTTGCGTAGATGAGGTCGCCGAGGGAATTTACCGGATCAGTACCCCCGTCAGCGAAGTCCCCGGCGGCTTCTCATTCAACCAGTATTTGCTCGTGGACGATCAGCCGTTGCTCTTTCACACAGGTCCAAGGAGAATGCGCTTGTTAGTCCAAGAAGCAATCTCCAGCGTCCTAAACGTCAAAGACCTGCGGTTCATAGGATTCTCGCATTATGAATCTGACGAGTGTGGCTCACTGGCCGAGTTCCTCAGCCTCGCCCCGAACGCGGTGCCGTTGTGCGGTCAAGTCAATGCCATGATCAATGGCGACTGCTTCGACAAGCCGGCACGCGTTCTGACTGACGGTGAAACGCTTTCACTCGGCAGTCATCGCGTTCGCTGGTTCGACACACCACATCTGCCCCACGCCTGGGAGTGTGGATACCTGATGGAGGAAAAGACCAGCACTCTTCTGTGTGGCGACCTGTTCACGCAAGGCGGTAGTAATCTTCCCCCTCTTACTTCTTCGGACATCCTTGAGTCGAGTGAGGCCTTCCGAAAGCAGATGGACTATTATTCCCACACGAAGAACGTCCGTTTGCTGATGGCCCGCTTAGCGGCAGCCAAGCCAACGACCCTCGCTTGCATGCATGGCAGTGCATGGAAGGGGGACGGAAGCCGACTGCTCATCGCGCTTGCGGAATCGCTGGATGCCTGAGTTCGGAGAAGGTGCTCCGGCAAGCTTGGGATCAGGGTTTCGGCGTGTAGCCACGGCACGATCGCTATTCCGTGGGTTCGTGATGGGGGGTAAGAGGAAAAACCCGCGGCACAAGAACCGTGCCGTGGCTACAAGCTTCCGACAACCCACTTCTACGGGATGGCCGTGGTCCGTCAAAGTGAATTGTCTTCGAGTAGGCCCTTTATCGGGCACTTCTCCCCGCTTCCTGCGGGGTTCAGAAAACAGCCCACCTATCTTCTTTGACTTGCCGAGGGCTGGTATTTAGAATACGCCTACATGGTGGAGACACCTTCTCGCATTGGTCAGACCATCTCGCACTACCGCATTCTGGAAAAACTCGGCGGCGGTGGCATGGGCCTGGTCTACAAGGCCGAGGACACCCATCTCAAGCGCACCGTGGCTCTAAAGTTCCTGCCCGAGGAACTCTCGAAGAACCGACAAATGCTGGAACGGTTTCAGCGTGAAGCGCAGGCGGCCTCGGCGCTCGACCACCCCAATATCTGCGTGGTCCATGAGATCGGTGAGCACGAAGGCCAGCCCTTCATCGTCATGCAATACCTCGAGGGGCAGACCCTCAAGCAGCGCATATCTGGGAAAGCGCTCAAGACGGACGAGGTTGTGGACTTAGGGATTCAGATTGCGGATGCCTTGGACGCCGCCCACGCGAAAGGCATCATTCACCGCGACATCAAGCCAGCCAACATCTTTGTCACTTCGCGTGGTCAGGCCAAGATCCTGGATTTCGGCCTGGCCAAGCAGCAGCATCGAGATTCCCATGCGAACGAATCTCCCACCTTGACAATGGAAGACACCAGCCTGACCACCCTCGGCACCACGGTGGGGACCGTGGCGTACATGTCCCCCGAGCAAGCCTGCGGCATGGAACTCGACGCTCGCAGCGACCTGTTCAGCTTTGGCGCCGTACTCTATGAGATGGCGACCGGCCATCATGCCTTTTCCGGCTCCACCTCCGCCGTGATCTTCAACGCCATTCTGAGCCAGGCGCCACGTTCGCCGTTCGAATGGAACCCCGAGTTACCGCCCAAGCTGGTCGAGATCATCAATCGGCTGATGGAGAAAGACCGCGAGTTGCGCTACCAGACTGCCGCCGACGTGCGCGCCGACCTGAGACGTTTGCGGCGCGACTCGGGTTCCGGCTCCAGCGTCACCCTCAGCGTCGCCCACGCCCAACGGTTAGGTCTGGGGCAGGGATTCAGGCGCTCCCGGTTTTCCAGGGGTTTGGCAGCGGGCCTCAGGCGGTTATCCGCGATGGCGCGATGGGATTTCACTGTCGTAATTGTCCTAATCCTGGCGCTTGTGGTTGGCGAACTCTTGTGGCGATCGCATCGCGGGCCCAAGCTGACGGAGAAGGACACGGTCGTTCTCGCCGACTTTGCCAACAGTACGGGCGACGCGGTCTTCGACGACACGCTGAAGACCGCCCTGAGCGTGGCGTTGAACCAGTCGCCTTTCCTGAATGTTCTGCCGGACAACAAAGTGGCAGTAACACTGAAGCAGATGGCGCGCCCGCCGGACACGGCGCTGACCCCTGAGGTGGCGCACGAACTGTGCCAGCGGGCAGGGAGCAAGGCGTACATTGCCGGGTCCATCAGCAATCTGGGCAGCCAATATGTGCTGGGACTGAAGGCGGTGAATTGCCAGAGTGGCGACCTGCTGGCCGAGGAACAGGTCACGGCTGCGGCCAAGGAGAAGGTCCTGGACGCGGTGGGCGTGACGGCGGCGAAGCTGCGCGGGGAACTCGGCGAGTCGCTGGCGACGGTCGAGAAGTTTGACGTTCCCCTCGAACAGGCCACGACGTCTTCGCTCGAGGCGCTGAAAGCGTACAGCCTGGGTCGAAAGGCCCTGGACAAGAAAGGTCCTACCGCGGCGCTGCCCTACCATCAACGCGCCATTGAGCTCGATCCGAGCTTTGCCATGGGGTATGTGGCAGTGGGTGGCGATTACGCGGATCTGGGCACGCTCGGCCGCGCTAACGAATACTACGCGAAGGCCTTCGAGCTCCGCGAGCACGCCAGCGAGCGGGAAAAGCTGATCATTACGGCAGACTACTATTTGAATGTAACGGGGGAACTGGACAAAGCGGGACAGGCATACCAGGAACTAGGCGAAAGTTACCCACGCGATGACGATGCACGCAACGGGTCGGGCATCGTGTTCGCCATGCAAGGGCAGTATGAGAAGGCGGTGGACGCCTACCGCCAAAGTATTCGCCTCGACCCTGATAGAGCCTTCCCATACGTGAACCTGGGCAATTGCCTGCTGGCCTTGCAGCGGTTCGAGGAAGTGCGGCAGACGATTCGGGAGGCCCAGGCGCGGAAGCTGGATACGTTCATATTCCACCTGCATCTCTATGCGCTGGCTTTTCTGCGGCCGGATGCTGCGGACATGGCGGAACAGCACAAGTGGTTTGCCGGGAGGCGCGAAGAGAGCTTCGGCCCGTCGCTGGCCTCCGATACCGAGGCTTATGGGGGTCATCTGAGCAAGGCGCGGGAACTGACCAGGCAGTCCGTCGAGTCCGCCTTGCGCGCCGACAGCAAGGAAAACGGGGCGATCTGGCAGGAGAATGCCGCTCTCCGCGAGGCCGCTTTCGGCAATGCCGCAGAAGCGAGACAGTCCGCGGCGGAGGGGTTGAAGCTCGCTCCCGCGAGTCAAGGTGTTGGCGTGGAAGCGGCGCTGGCGTATGCGCTGGCGGGCGATACCGCTCAGGCCGAATCCCTGGCGCGGGACTTGAACAAACGCTTCCCGGTGGATACGCAGATGCAGTCGCTGTGGCTTCCGGCCATTCGAGCGCGCATGGCGCTGAATCGCCAGAATCCTACGGAAGCTCTCCAGCATTTGCAGGCGGCGACGGGCCGGATCGAATTCGGGCAGATCATGTTTGTCGCAAATCTGACTTGTCTCTATCCAACGCACATTCGCGGCGAAGCGTACCTGGCGGCGGGCCAAGGCAGCGCGGCGGCGAGCGAGTTTCGGAGAATCCTCGACCACAGCGGCATGGTCTGGAACTGCTGGACGGGTGCGCTGGCGCATCTGGGCGTGGCACGGGCAAACGCCCTGCAGTCGAAGACTTCGCAAGGCGCGGATGCCGATGCCGCTCGCGTGAGGGCCCTTGCCGCTTACAAGGACTTCCTTGCACTTTGGAAAGACGCCGATCCCAACATCCCCATCCTGAAAGAAGCCAAGGCGGAATACGCGAAATTGCAGTAGCCAACCGTGAACGGCAGCTTGCCTATTGGGCTAACTTCCCGTAAGTCGGCCACACGTAGACGTGTGCGTCGCGATCGATCGCAAACAACCGGAAGGGTCGGGTCCTATAGCGGATTATCCCAGTCGTCGGTTGGGTTTCGTGACGATGTAGCCGCGCTCCGCCCGCCGCTTGCCGCCCAGGCGGTGAGCTCCCTCGGGCATTTCGTGCACGCCGGTCGCGTCGATCCAGCGATTGTAGAAATTGAAGAGCGCGCACACAGCGATGGCGTCGTAAATCGCCTCATCGCTCCACCCGACTTTGTGCAGCGCCTCGATATCAGCCGGCCCGATTGTCGGTGATTCGCCGTTCTCCTCGACGAACCCCCAGGCCGCAGGGCAGGTCTGCCCTACCGGATTACACCTTGGAGTGAACGACACGCAGGGCGGGCAATCCATCGGGCTCGTTGACGAGCTCGATATCGTGGAAGATGTTGGGGCTTTCCTTCTTGAGGACGCGGAAGACTTCCACGGCGAGCAGGCGAATTTCCGTGTCGGCGTGCCCGTTCCCGCGCATCTCGAGGAAGTGCCGCCAGGCGCGGCTGTTGCCGGTGACAAAGATCTTCGTCTCGCAGGCGTTGGGCAGGATCGAGCGCGCCGTTTGGCGTGCCCATTTGCGCCGGTCGCGCGGGGCCATCTCGGGATGTTTCTGCTCGACGTACCGGGCGGTGGCTTCGGCGAGTTCCGCGTAGGCCTTGCGGATGCACTCGATGGTCTGCTGCCACTGGGCGCGCAACTCGACGCTCTCCTGGTAAAGCGGCGGGACAACGTAGTGCGCCTCGCTCTCATCCACGTAGCGCTGCGAGAGCTGCGAATAGCCGAACCCGGCGCGGTGGCGAATCAGCTCGTGGGTAAGCGAGCGGCTGACGCCGGTGATGAGCAAACTCCAGACAGCGTGTTCGAGCACGCTTCCGTGCTTGGACGTCAGGATGTTGTCGAGATACTCGGCGTTCGACTTCCTTCCCTTGCCGAAAGACATGTAGCAGGTACGTCCGGCAATTTCCGCCAGGACTTCCGCCGCGGCTTGGGCGTCGGTCGAGAAGGTCAGTCCCTCCTCGGTGAGAAAGCGGTCGAGCTCCTCACTGACCACCGTCTGCCGCGCGAGGAGATAAACTTTGGGCTTCGTGACGTAAAGATCAGCCGGCGGGTGAGGAGACGTGGTCATCGGCTTTCCGTAGCTTGCCAAGCAGACTCAGGTTTTGGAGTCGCCCCGGAAGGGTTAAGTGCAAAGGATGGAGTCTGAAAGCAGGCGCAACCCCGCCGCGGGCATTGTCTTTACACTTCATCCTTTACACTTCAGACTTGCTTCACTTTGTCG
>JAIQGH010000058.1:21375-31902 GCA_020072655.1 Terriglobia bacterium
CCTTCTTGAAGTCGGCGTACTTGCGCTGGAAGCGCTCGACCCGCCCCGCGCTGTCAATCAATTTCTGCTTGCCGGTAAAAAACGGATGGCAGCGCGAGCAGATTTCCAGATGCAGCACGTCACTCTTGTACGTGGACCGCGTCTTAAAGGTGTTGCCGCAAGCGCAGACCACCGTCACTTCACGATAGTTAGGGTGAATACCTTGCTTCATGAATCTCCTTCAGACTTGAAACGTAAATTTCTATTCTAAGGGTCGCCGGCCAGACTTTCAAGCCGATATGAGGACCGGGAAAAAGAGAGGGTGCCGCGTCATGCTCTTGGGGGCGCGCGTTCGTAGCGTGGGGGCTGTGGCAAGCCCACGGCACGCGTGCGGTGCCGTGGTTGCGCGCTGCGCTGCCCTCGAACGTCTCCCCCTTCAGACGGACCGCGGCCATCGCAATTCGCTGATCTTCCATCATACTTAATGCGGGGTGAACCGCAGGGCTTGAGGTCTGTAACCTGTCGTATCGTCCGAATGGAGCCTAGCGCTCCCGAGGCGTCGACCGCCCGGAGCACGAGGATCAGGCAGTCGCCCCGACAGAGATAAGAAGGAGGGTTTGAGAAATGCCAGCCGTTGGTTTGCTGCATGACCTGCTCGTCGCCTGGGCCATCTCGACCGGTGTGGTAATCGTGCTCTTGTTTTACCGCAGTATGCTCGGAGGGCGCGACAAAGAACAGCTTTTTCTCAACCAGCCCGAGCAGCTCATAGCGCGTGAACATCAGGAAGTCGTCCGCAAAGAGAAGCGGGTCGGATCCATTTTGTACGCGCTGGCGACGGTTTCCGTCGTGCTGCTGCTGTCGATTGTGGGCGTCTGGCTGTGGCAGGGGTTGAGGACGTAGCCCCACGTCCATTTAGCCAACTTCGCCGCAGCCACAGCCGCCGACCGCTCGTCCAGGCGCACGCCACTTCCTCTCGCGACCGGTGCGGCGAGGGGCGGCGCTCGGGACACGCGTAGGATGCCTCCCGGTGGTCCCAGGAGGCCCTACGCGCCCCTTCTGGTAGGGAGTCCACATATCTAGCCTAGGCTTGAGGCCAAAGGGCTGCAAATTGCCTTCTAGTGCGAAACGGGGGTTGGGCAGGCCTCCCCCGGGGGTGGCCGAAAACGGCCAGAGACCGACCGATAGCAGCCAAGCCTGGCGGTGGTTTGTAGCCGCGACTTTTCGGCCTCACAATATCCTGTCTAGAATCAAAAGGTTAGGACGCAAGGTCCAAGCGCAGGTTTGGAATGACGCGTGCCCTAGCAAGGGGTGGAAGTTGAGGCGAGTCCCTGGACTTACCAGGGGAGGTGAGGTGGGCCATGAAACGCGTCTATTACATCCTAGGTCTCGCAGCGCTGATTCTCCTTTCCTTGACCGTGCTGATGGTGCAGCCGGCGCAAGCGCAGGAGCAACCCGCGCAGGAGAATCAGGGTGAGGCCACCTCGGGCGCGGCGCGCATCGGTTTGATCCATGGAGATGTCTCCGTGATGCGCGGCGATTCCGGCGACTGGGTGGCAGCCACGGTGAACACGCCCGTCGTGCGCGGCGACAAAGTCACCACCGGCCAGAAGTCCCAGACCGAGATCCAGCTCGATCACGCCAACGTCTTGCGGCTGGCCCCCACCACGGAAGTCAAGGTCGCGGATTTGACTCGCACGCGCATCCAGATCCAGGTGGCGCAAGGGCTGGCGAACTATGATGTCCTCAACGGAAACGAGGCCGACGCCGAAATTGACACGCCGAACATGGCTGTGCATCCGCTCAAGGAGGGCGCATACCGGATTGAGGTGCTCTCTCCGACGGAAACTCGGCTGATCGTCCGCAGTGGGCAAGCCGAAGTATCCACACCGGACGGCAACACCCGAGTTGAGAGTGGGAACGTCATCAACGTGCGCGGCAGCGACCATCCCGAGTATCAGATCGCCGAGGCTCCCGCGCGCGACGACTGGGACAAGTGGAATAAGGATCGGGACAACACGATTAACAGCGCCCAGAACTACCAACACGTTGACCGGTACTACACGGGCGCGCAGGATCTTGATCGCCATGGCCATTGGGTCTATGTCCCCGATTACAACTGGTGCTGGACTCCTTATGTGGACGCAGGCTGGGTGCCGTACCGATACGGATCGTGGCTTTGGGAACCTTACTGGGGATGGACCTGGGTTTCTTACGAGCCCTGGGGTTGGGCACCGTACCACTACGGCCGGTGGTTCTATTGGGGTAATTCCTGGTGCTGGTGGCCGGGGTACCGCGGCTATGGTTATCGGCCCATCTGGGGACCGGCCTATGTCTCTTTCCTGGGATTCGGTTTCGGCGGGCGCAACTGGGGGTTTGGCTTCGGCTACGGTTACAACTCCATCGGTTGGTGCCCGCTGGGTCCGCGTGACACCTTTCACCCGTGGTGGGGAGGGCACAACTCCTACAACGTGGTGAATATCACGAACATTACCAACGTTTCAAACTTTGGCGGAAGAGGAATGGGCGGAATGCGCCGGCAGCCGTTCGGTTCGAACCTCCAGGCGGCGCTGACCAACGCTAACGTCCGCAATGCGATTTCCCACGTCCCGGCTAATGACTTCGGGCGTGGCCCGGTGCCCCGGCAGCAGCAGCCCCTCTCGGCTGCAAGCCTGCGCGGGGGCCAAGTGGTTCAGGGCACGCTGCCCGCGGTCCCGACGCGGGACAGCTTGCGGCCCACTAACCGGCCCGTGAACACCGCGTCCTTGCCTCGCAACGCCAACGCGACGCAGAACTTCTTCACCCGCAATCAGCCGCCGGCTACAGGCAGATCGTTCAATCAGCAGGCAGCAGGAATTCAGCAGATGGTTCAACGGGAAAACCCGATGCAAGCCGCTGGTCGGGGGACGGCAGCAGGCGGGGTTTCTCCTCTGGCGGCCAACGGAGCCGCGGCGCGGCCGGGCATGGGCAATGCCAGCCGCCCAACGCTCAGTGACGCCCAAAATGCACTAAGGAACCGCGGCGGGGAGGCTGCAAATACTCGCGTTGCCCCACAAGCACAATCCGCCAGCCCCGGAGCCGCGCGTGGGAACGCGCCGACGGCAGTCCAAGGCCGAGGACAATCCGGCTGGCAAAGATTCGGGCAGCCCGCGGCGACGGCTGGTCGCGGAAGTGGTGCTGCGCCTGCTGGAAACCAAGGTATTGCGCAGAGGAACAGTGCAGCGCCCGCGATGAGCAACCGGCCGCTCGCGCAAGCCGCACCCAGGGCTCAGGCGGCGCCTCGATCGACCTCATCGGGGTCGCAACCAGGCTGGCAGCGCTTCGGGGCGGGCCAACCGCGTGCCGTACCGAACAGCGCAGCGCCCGCGACTGCCGCTCCCCGTGGAGCGGCCGCGCCGAGCGGCTTCCGGACGATGCAGGCCCGTCCTGCGCCGAGCGGAACTGGTGGGGCGCAGGGCGGGTTCCAGACGTTCACGCGACAACCGCAATCGGCGTCACGGGCGGAGCCCAGGACGGCAGCTCCCGGCTGGAGCCGCTTCTCCCGCTCGGAAGCGCCGAGCTCGGGCGCCCGACCGCCGCTCGAGATCCGCAGGCCAATCACCACTGGGCGGGCGGCACCATCGAGCGGGGGACGCGGCTGGGAGCGAAGCGCACCTTCCAGCTCACCTCGCAACTTCCAAGGTGGAGGGAGTCAAGGTAATTCGGGTGGCGCGTATTCAGCGCCTTCCCGCTCCTTTGGCGGCTCAAGCGGCTCCGGCTGGGGAGGCGGGGGTAGCCGCAGTTACAGCTACTCTGCTCCCCGAAGCTCTGGTGGTAGCTGGGGAGGCGGCGGTGGCCGCAGCTCTGGCTATTCCGCTCCTCGAAGCTCTGGTGGCAGTTGGGGAGGCGGGGGCGGAGGTCGCAGTTATAGCGGTGGTGGCGGCGGGCACAGCTCCGGCGGCGGGGGATCGCATGGCGGTGGGCACTCGGGAAGGCGCTGAGCCGACTCACGGGTTCTGCCGAGAAATATTTCGACGACACGTTTTTCCATCCGCACTCAACGTTTAATTCCTCCCCTCCTCATGTAGAATGAGGAGTATGCCTTCACCCAAGGCCAAGCTGCTGACGGAGACGACGGCCTCGCCGGGTGAAATCGACCTGCTCCTGCGCGCCGAGCACTCTGACCCGTTTCACATCTTAGGCCCCCACCCGGTAGGGGTGCACGGCAAGCCCGCCATCGCCATCCGGGCGCTCCTCCCTAACGCGGTTGGCGTCGAGGCGGTCCGCCTCGCCAAACCTTCGAAGGTTTACCCTCTTACTCAGGTTCATCCCGATGGCTTCTTCGAGGTTGTCGTCCCCGAGGAATCCCATGTCTTCCGCTACCGTTTGAGGGCCAAAACCGCCCAGGGGGTCGAATGGGAGTTCGAAGACCCCTACCGTTTCTCGCCCCTGTTGACGGATTTCGACCTTCACCTGCTCCGCGAGGGGACGCACCACGACGCCTACGAAAAGCTCGGGGCGCACGTGCGGGAAGTGGAAGGCGTTCGGGGAGTGGTGTTCGCCCTCTGGGCACCGAATGCGCAACGCGTCAGCGTGGTCGGCGACTTCAACCACTGGGACGGCCGGCGCCATCCCATGCGCGTGCGCGGAGCGAGCGGCATTTGGGAGCTCTTCATCCCCGGTCTCGGCGAGGGTGAGGTTTATAAGTTTGAGATCAAGGGCCGCAGCAAGGGCTTCCTGGCACTCAAAGCCGATCCTTTCGCGTTCTATTCCGAGGTCCGCCCGAAGAGCGCCTCCATCGTTCACGACATTGGCCGTTATCAGTGGAACGATCAGTCGTGGATGGCGGAGCGCGCCCAACGACAAGGGCTAAACACTCCGATTTCCATCTACGAGGTTCACCTCGGCTCCTGGATGCGCGCGCCGGGAACCAACGCCATGCTCGGCTACCGCGAGCTGGCCGAGCGGCTGGTGGACTACGTTTGGAAGATGGGCTACACACACATCGAGCTGCTGCCGGTCATGGAGCATCCGCTCGATGAATCCTGGGGGTATCAAACGACCGGGTATTTTGCTCCCACCAGCCGCTTCGGCAAGCCGGAAGACTTCATGTACTTCGTGGACCAATGCCATCAGCACGGCATCGGGGTCATCCTCGACTGGGTGCCCGCGCATTTCCCCAGCGACGCCCACGCGCTGGCGTATTTCGATGGGACTTTCCTTTACGAGCACGCCGACCCGCGCCGCGGCATACATCGGGACTGGGGCACGCGGGTGTACAACTTCGGGCGGCCGGAAGTCCGCAATTTCCTTTTGAACAGCGCACTGTTCTGGCTGGACCGCTATCACGCCGACGGCCTGCGCGTGGACGCCGTCGCCTCCATGCTTTACCTCGATTACTCGCGCCGGCCAGGCGAGTGGGTCCCCAACAAGTACGGCGGCAACGGGGACCTGGAAGCCATCGACTTCATCAAGCATTTTAACGAAATCGTGCACCAGGAGCATCCCGGCGTGCTCACCATCGCCGAGGAGTCCACAGCCTGGCCCGCCGTTTCGCGGCCCGTCTATCTCGGCGGGCTGGGCTTCAGCATGAAATGGAACATGGGCTGGATGCACGACACGCTGGTCTATTTCTCCAAGGATCCGATTCACCGCAAGTACCACCACAACAGCCTCACCTTCTCGCTCCTGTACGCCTTCACGGAGAACTTCGCGCTGGTGCTCTCCCACGATGAGGTCGTGCACGGCAAGCGCTCGCTGCTCGCCAAGATGCCGGGCGACATGTGGAGGCAGTTCGCCAACCTGCGCGCGCTCTACGCCTTCATGTACACGCATCCCGGCAAGAAGATGCTCTTCATGGGCGGCGAGTTCGGCCAGTGGAACGAGTGGAACTCCGGCCGAAGCCTCGACTGGAACCTGCTCGAATACGAGTCGCATCGCAAGCTGCGAAATCTGGTGACCGAACTCAACTGGCTTTACCGGTCGGAGCCCGCGCTCCACGAGGTCGATTTCGAGTCTCCAGGCTTCGAATGGGTGGACTTCCACGATGTGGATGGCTCCGTCATCGTGTTCCTGCGCTGGTCGCGCGACCGGACACGGCACGTGGTCGTGGCGTGCAACTTCACTCCCCTGCCGCGTTGGCGTGGCGTGCAGCTTCACTCCCCTGCCGCGTTACGGCTACCGGATCGGCGTGCCCGAGGCCAGCTTCTATCGCGAAGTTCTCTCGACCGACGCGGTGAAATTTGGCGGCAGCGGCATCACCAACTCTCCCGGACAACCCGCGATTTACCAACCCTGGCAGAATCAACGCTTCTCGTTGCAACTGACATTGCCGCCGCTGGGCGTGGCGATCTTCCGGCCGGATCGCGCCGGTTAGGGCTCGGCCCTTGTCAGCGATTGCTCCTCTTGGCGTGTCGGGTGACGGCCTGGCCTTCGACCTGCCGGGGGGGAGAAAATCCGGGAATGGTTGTGGAAAGCGCTTCCTGCGCGGCGACAACACGGAAGCGTTCAGCCAGTCTGCTGGCGCGTTGGGTCATCGGCTCTCTGCTCGCGCTCGCGAAGCTCTCCCCATCCTTCGCCGATCCGAGCGCCCTGGGCCATCAATCGGCTGAGCAGAAGACGGTTCAAGGCAAACCACCAGATCCAATCACATCCCGAGTGCCCACGCGCGAAGTCGGCACGAGCACCAAGCGCGAACTCACCGTAACCGTTGTTGACGAAAACGACGTAGCCGTCCCTTCGGCCCGCATCACCGTGACCGCTCCCGGCCGCACCGCGACGGGCGAGACTGACTTCGCGGGGAAGTGGGTTGCGAATGACCTTCTGCCCACAACTTATCAGCTCCGCATTGACAAGGAGAGCTTCTATGCGGTTGTGCTTGGCGCCGTAGACGTCAACGAGACGAACAGCCTGGAAATCACCCTCAATCACGTGCGCGAATTCGTGGAAGTCGTGAATGTGGTTTATTCCGCGCCCGCGATCGATCCGACGCAAACCTCCTCCAGCCAGAACCTGAGCAGCGAGGAGATCGTGGACCTCCCTTATCCCGTAACGCGCGACATCCGCTACGCACTGCCCCTTATGCCGGGCGTGCTCCAGGACGCCCTCGGCCAAATCCATGTGAACGGTTCCAGCACGCGGCAGGTCCGCGACTACCTGGACGGGTTCGATATCACGGACCCGGCGAGCGGCCTCTTCACCCTCCGCGTGAGTCCCGACGCGGTGCGCTCGCTGGAAATCGAGGGAAGCCGCGTCCCCGCCGAATATGGCAAAGCCTCGGGCGGGGCGTTGAGCGTCAACACGGGGATGGGCGACGACCGTTTCCGCTATTCCGCCACGGATCTGTTGCCGTCATTGCAGAGCCGCCGGGGGATCAATATCAAGACGTGGGTGCCGAGAGGCACGATCTCAGGCCCGTTGCGCAAGGGTCGGGCTTGGTTCACGGATGCGCTCGAAGGAGAATACGACCTCACGATCTTCACAGAACTTCCGCCCGCTGCAGACCGCGCTCCCGCCTGGCTGCTGAGCAACCTCGCGAAAACGCAGGTGAATCTGACGTCCTCGAACATCCTGACCTTCGACTATCTCTTGAACCGCTTTCGCTCCAGCCACTCGGGTTTGTCGCCGTTTGACCCGCTCGAGACCACGGTCGACCAGACCGAGTCCGCCGACATCGTCGCCGTTAAAGACCAGGCGTACCTTCCTCGAGGTGTGCTTCTGGAGGTGGGTGTGGCCGCGAGCACTTTCCGCTCCGCGTTCACGCCCATGGGCGATCAACCCTACGCGATTCATCCGGGAACAACCAGCGGGAACTATTTCGCAGAGGGCTCCGCCGGCTCGACTCGCGTTCAAATCACCTCCGACCTCATCCTGCCCTCGGTCGAATGGAAGGGACGCCACGAGTTCAGGGCCGGCGTCGACCTCGACCCCATCACCAGCCGGAATCTCGTGAGCCGCCGGCCATACTCCATCCTGCGGGAAGATGGAACCCTTTCGCGCGAGGTCCAATTCATCAATCGTCCGGAACTCTCCAAGGACATCTTCGAGTTGAGCGGCTATGCCCAGGATCGATGGACCATCGGCAAACGCTGGCTCGTTGAGGGCGGGGTCCGGTCCGATTGGGATGACCTGATCCGGCGTACCAGCTTCTCGCCGCGCCTCGCGACCAGCGTCATGCTCACGGGCGATGGCCGAACCAAGCTCACGGCGGGCATCGGTGCCTACTATGACGCCACCAGCCTCGACCTGCTGTTCCGAGGCCTTACCGGCGAGCGCTTCGACCTCTTCTACGATGCAGCCGGCGTGAACCTGTTGCGGCCTGCGGTCGAAACTACACTCGTTGCTGATCCGAGTACCCTGCGACCGCAGCGATTCTTGAATTGGAGCGTGGATCTACAACGCCAACTCCCTGGAGCGATTTACCTGGAGCTGCAATACATCCAGAAGCGCGGCAAAAACGGCTGGACCTACGTCAATCCCGGCGCCGCTCAAGGCAACACCTTCAGCGGAGCTTATGAGCTCGCCAACTACCGGCGCGACCGCTACGACGCCCTGGAAATCAACGCTCGCCGCACGATTAAGGGCCGCTTCCCCGTGTTTGGTTCTTACACTCGCTCCTCCGCGCGCTCGAATGCCGTTTTGAATTTCAGCCTCGATAGCCCAGTCTTCAGCGCACAAACGGCGGGTCCACAGGCGTGGGATGCACCGAACCGGCTTGACACCTGGGGTTACTTGCCGCTAGTGCGCAAGTTCACCGTGGGTTATTGGCTCGACTGGCGCAACGGTTTTCCTTTCGCCCTCGTTAACCAGGATCAACAATTGGTGGGGGCGCCAGGCGCGCGCCGCTTCCCCACCTATTTCTCCCTGAACTTGCAGGTCGAAAGGCGCATTCATTTTCTGGGCTACGAATGGGCCCTGCGGGGAGGATATGACAACATCACCAACCACCGGAACCCCTCCGCAGTGAACAACAACGTCGATTCCCCGCTTTTTCTAACGTTTGCTGGAGTGCAAGGCCGCGTCTTCACGGGGCGAATCCGGCTGCTGGGCCGCAAGTAGCGCCATGAGACGTGCCGGCCGGGGGCTCCTGTGGTAGATTAGCTTGCGAATGCTGCCGAAAATATCCGACACCAGCACGGAAATGGAGCGAGTCCAGATCGAGGGTTTACGCTCGCTTTCTCTGGCGCGCAAATTCGAACTGGTCAGCGAGCTCGCGAGCGTAGTCCGCCAGTTGGCACTCGCGGGGTTACGTGCGCGGTTCCCCGGTGCTACGGCGGGATAACTTCACCGTCGCTTGGCCACCTTGTGTCTCGGCGCGGAGCTGGCAGAAAAGGTCTACGGGCCCGAGCCCGGCCCGCCTTCCGTGTTATGACCCTCTCTGACGTTCTCAGGTTGGTAGCCTCCAGGCTGGAACAACTGGGGATTCCGTGGGTGGCGCATACATGCCGATTTGTGGCATGTGTGCAGGCAGACGGTTTCTCGGTGCGCCAGTCGCGGACCTCAGAGACGGAGGTCCGCGCTACTGAATGCCCGACACCAGCCGGTCGATGCGCTTGCGAACGTCGCTCAGGTAGGCGAGGTCACCTGCTTCCAGTTCTGCTGAGACCGTGCCGGCATAGCCGATCTCACCCAATGCCCTGCGAACCTCCGCCCAGTCAACGTCGCCCTCGCCCAGGTTCACCCATTGGTAGCTGTTGCGCTCACGCTTGAAATCCTTCAGGTGAATCTTGACGATGCGCTTCCCAAGCGTGCGGATCCAATCCTGCGGGTAGCCGAAGAGGAGGACGTTGCCGACGTCGAAATAGGCCTTGACCCAGGGGCTCTTGAACTCGTCGATGTAGCTTCGGAATTCGAGCGGGCTGAGCAGGAATTTGTTCCAGACTTCCTCGAGGGCGATCCTGACTTTCAACTCTTGGGCGAGGGGCAGGAGTTCTCGAATATGCGTCTGCGAGCGCGTGTAGGCGTCCTGGTAACTCGTCTGCGCATCGACGACCGCGGGCACCAGCAGCACGGCATCCGCGCCCCAGAGTTGGGCATTGTGGAGCGACGTCCTCATGCCGTCCATGCCCTTCTTGACCGCGGCGGGATCACCCGAGGATAGCGGGAATTTCCAGTGCGCTTGGTTCATGACCGAAGTAATGCGAACCTTGGCGTCCTCGGCGGCCTTCTTGATTTCTTCGGCGGCCTTCGCGTCTTCGGTCGTGTATGCTTCGACCGCTTGAAAGCCCGCGTCCGCCGCCAGCTTGAACCGATCGGCAATGCTCAGCTTTTCGGGAAGCATCCCCCAGACCACGCCAATAATCAGCTTTCCTGTTGGTGGGGGAGCCGGTTCGGCGGCGAGTGGCGCGGGCAAACTCCCCGCGCACGCCGCGACGACGGACGCTTTTAGAAATTGTCGGCGAGTTGAATCGTTCTTCATGGAATCCTCCCTGGCATGTCATCTCTGAAAGCGCGACGTGTCAACAACGAACTCCGGAGGTTCGATGGGGTCGAGCCCAGTCATCTCTCCGCCCTCTGGGGGGCATGAACATGTTCCGGAGGTGTGTCGCATTCATTCTGCGATCCCGGCGGGCG
>JAIQGH010000059.1 GCA_020072655.1 Terriglobia bacterium
GACGCTTGAAGAAATCTATCAGCGGGCGTTGCGAAGTTGCTCGCGCAGCTTCCTCGCCTGCCGGAATTCACGCTCCAGCTCGCGATCACTCAAGTGCAGCTTCATGGCTTCGAGTTTTTCGATCAGCGACTCGAGGGCCGACTGGATATTCTCGATGTTCGTCAGGCAAATGTCGCGCCAGAGATTGTAGGGGCTCTCGGCGAGACGCGTCGCGTCGCGGAACCCCGAGGCGGCAAGTTCGAGCGGCAGGAAATCCTCCGTGCCCTGCTCGGCGGTCATGCTGGCGAGGCCGGTGGAGACGAGTTGCGGCAGGTGAGAAAGAAAGGCCACGGCGCGATCGTGTGTCGAGGCTTCGGTGACGAAGGGGCGCGCCCCCAATTGTTCCACCAGCGCAGAGAACGCTTTGATACGCTCGTCCGCCAGATGATCGGGGAGGAGCGGGGTCAGGACGTAGCGCGCGCCCTCGAACAGCGCGGCGCTAGCGTTCTCGAGCCCCGAGCGCTCTTTCCCCGCCAGCGGATGCCCGCCGAGGAAGAGCGGCTCGTCCCCGAAAGCTTCGCGGGCGCGCTGGCAGATCAGCCGCTTCGTACTACCCACGTCGGTGATGAGCGCGCGTGGCGCAGCCGCCGCCTTGAATTGCGGAAGCAAGTCGAGGATTACGCCAACTGGCGTGGCGAGGATGATCAGGTCCGCGTCGCGCGCCGCGGCAAGGGGATCGGTTGAGCCCTCATCCACTGCCCCTGCGGCAAGCGCACGCTCCAGCACTTCCGGCTTGTCGCATCCCACGCGCCGGGCCTTTACGCTGCGCTCCTTGAGCGCCAGGCCCCACGAGCCGCCGATCAGGCCGAGGCCGATAATCGAGATGCGGTGAAAGTTGGTGTCCACAGTGAATAGGAAGCCAGAAGCCAGAATTCGGAATTCAGAATTCAGAATTCAGAATTCAGAATGAACAACATACCCTCCGCAGCGTCTGGTGTTCTGTTTCACCCCTCGAACTCCGGTGCCGGTCCCTAGCCCCTAGCCCCCAGTCCCTAGCCCCTAGATTGTGCGCCCCACCGCCGGGACAATCATGCGCAATTCTGTCATCAACTTCTCGAACTGGTCCGGGTACAACGACTGCGCGCCATCGCTCAGGGCCTTATCCGGGTCGTGATGGACTTCGATGAGCAACCCATCGGCGCCCGCGGCCACCGCCGCGCGGGCCATGGGCGGCACCTTATCGCGCCGTCCGGTGCCGTGCGAAGGGTCGGCGATAATCGGCAGGTGCGAGAGCTTCTTGACGACCGGAATGGCCGAAACATCCAGCGTATTGCGCGTGTGGCTTTCAAAGGTCCGGATGCCCCGCTCGCAAAGGATCACGTTGTAGTTCCCACCCGACATGATGTATTCGGCCGAAAGCAGCAGCTCGTCGATCGTCGCCGAGATGCCACGCTTCAGCAGGACGGGCTTCGAGACCTTGCCGAGCTCCTTCAGCATGTAGTAGTTCTGCATGTTGCGCGCGCCCACTTGAAGCACATCGACATAATCGAGCATCAAGGGAATCTGCGTCTGGTCGATGATCTCGGAAACGACCAGCAAGCCGTGCTGGTCGGCCGCGCGGCGCATCATTTCCAAACCTTTTCGTCCCAGACCTTGGAATGTGTAAGGCGAGGTGCGCGGCTTGAACGCCCCGCCGCGCAATACCTTGGCGCCCATGGCCGCGACCTTCTCGGCGATGGTTTCAATCTGCTCGGCGCTCTCGATGCTGCACGGCCCGGCCATCACTACCACCTGCGGGCCGCCGACGGCTACCCCTTTGCCGATCGGAACAACCGATCCTTCCGGCCGGAAGTGGCGGCTGGCCAGCTTGTAGGGCGCCGAGATCCGCAGAACTTCCGAGACCCCTTCGATCAGTTCGATATCGCGGGTATCGAAATCCACCTTGGCGCCGACCGCGCCGAGCACGGTCTGCCGCGCGCCCGTCGAGCGGTGGATATCGAAACCCATGTCCATCAGCCGGTTGATGACGCGCTGGATCTGCTCTTCCGTTGCGCCTTCTTGCATCACGACAACCATGAGGAATCACTCCTTGCGGAGGATCTCCGCCTCGCGCTCCGGCTGCCACGCCGGGAGCCCAAGCTTTTTCTTGATGTGTCCGACTTCTACGGCGCAACCGGAGCGTTCATTCAGCAGCCGGACAAGCATCTGGTCGATTTCGTCAATGCGCTTTCGCCATCCATCCAGATCGTTCATGCAGGATTGCATCCTTCCTTGAGCGCGCGGACGAACTGCTCGATCGCTGGCGCCCCGGCAGAATCATAACGTTCTTCGATGGCATGCACCACAGCGCTACCCACGACCGCGGCATCGGCGAGCGCCTGCACCTCGCGCACCTGCTCAGGCTTCGAAATGCCAAAGCCCACGGCGAGCGGCAGGGCAGTGAGACGCCGCGCGCGCTCGACCAGCGTCCGAGCGCTCGCCTCGATCGCCGCCCTTTCGCCGGTCACGCCCGTGCGGGAAATGAGATAAAGGAACCCGCTCGAAGACCGCGCCGCCAGTTCCAGCCGCGCGTCGGTGGAAGTGGGCGCGGCGAGAAAAATCGTATCGAGGTGCTGCGCGCGCATCACGGCGGTGTAGTCTTCCGCTTCCTCAGGCGTCAGGTCGACGACGAGTGCCCCATCCGCGCCGGCCTGCGCAGCCTCGCGCGCAAACCTCTCCAGTCCAAACTGCAGCACGGGGTTGAAATAGGTGAAGAGCACGACCGGCGCCTGCAGCTTCTCTCGCCAGCGCGGCAGGTGCTCGAGGATGCGGGTGAGCGTCGTTCCCGAACGGAGCGCGCGTTCCGAGGCGCGTTGGATCACCGGGCCGTCAGCAAGCGGATCGGAGAACGGCACGCCCAGCTCGATCACGTCCGCGCCCCCGCGCTCGATGGCCGCGAGTAATTCACCCGTCGCCGCGAGCGATGGATCGCCTGCGGTCAGGTAGACGACCAGGCCCTTGGAACCACACTGCCGCAGTTTGCCGAAGCAAAGATTGATGCGAGATTTGAACGTGGTAGCGGTCATGGAAAATTGATGATTGACGATTGTCGATTGTAGATTAGCAGCCCTCCGCTGGCGGTCTTTCAATCCTCAATCTTCAATTGTCAATCGACAATTAAAGGATTCCCGCCTGCTGAAATATGCCGAGATCCTTGTCCCCGCGGCCGGAGAGATTCACCATAATGATTTGCTCGCGGCCGAGCCGCGGCGCGCGCTTCACGACTTCCGCCAGCGCATGGGCGGGCTCGAGCGCCGGGATAATGCCCTCCATGCGCGCGAGGAGCCGAGCCGCCTCGAGCGCCTCCTCGTCGCTCGCATGACAGTACTCGACGCGGCCCTGCCGGAAAAGTGCCGAATGCTCCGGCCCGACGGCGGCATAGTCCAACCCCGCCGAAACTGAGTGGGTGTTGGAAATCAATCCGTCGGGCGTCTGCAGAACGTAAGTGTACGCGCCGTGCAGGACCCCGGGCCGGCCGCCGGCAAAACGCGCGGCGTGCTCCCCGAGCGAAAGCGAGCGGCCGCCCGCCTCAACGCCGACCATCTTCACCTCGCGGTCCGGGATGAAATCGTAGAACAACCCGATCGAATTGCTGCCGCCGCCCACACAGGCGACGAGCAAGTCGGGTAGTTGACGCGTTGTAGTGAGAATCTGCTCGCGCGCTTCCTGGCCGATAATGCGCTGGAATTCCCGCACCATGAGCGGATAAGGGTGCGGTCCGAGGACTGAGCCCATCAAGTAATGCGTGTTGCTGACGTTGGTCACCCAGTCGCGCATGCCTTCGTTGATGGCGTCTTTCAAAGTTTTCGAGCCGGAGGCCACGCCCACCACCTCGGCTCCGAGCAGGCGCATGCGGAAGACGTTGGGCGCCTGCCGGGCCATATCCTCTTCGCCCATGTACACCGTACAATCCATGCCGAGAAGAGCAGCCACCGTGGCCGTGGCGACGCCGTGCTGGCCCGCGCCGGTCTCGGCCACCAAGCGAGTCTTGCCCAGGCGCTGGGCGAGCAAGCCCTGGCCCAGGCAGTTGTTGATTTTGTGTGCGCCGGTGTGAAGCAAATCTTCGCGCTTGAGATAGATCTGCGCGCCGCCCAGGTGCTCGCTCAGGTGACGGGCGTGAAAGAGCGGCGTCGGCCGGCCGGCGAAGTGCTTCAACAGGTGGGCAAGTTCAGCCTGAAACTTCGCGTCGCGACTCGCCGCCTGGAATGCCTCGGTAAGCTCCTCGACCGGGTGCATCAAGGTTTCCGGCACATATCGCCCTCCGAACTCCCCGAAGCGCCCGCGCGCATCAGGCCAGCTTTCCGTCCTCGATACTTCGCTCGCTCTGGTCATGGTGCTGGGTCACGGTCCACGTGTGTGCTCAGGAACCGAAGAATTGAACCATTGATCCATCGGTTCATTGACTCATTGAAGGAATAACTGGCACCGCTCTTTGGCTGCAATGATCCAATGTATCAATGATTCAATGAATCAATCCTTCTGATCGGCTTCCTCCACGGCAGCAAAAAAAGCCCGCAGCTTTCCGGCGTCTTTCACGCCCGGCGATGACTCGACGCCGCTCGCCACGTCCACAGCGTCCGGGCGAACCTCGCGAATCGCTTGGGCCACGTTTTGGGGCGTCAGCCCCCCGGCGAGAATGATCGCGCCAAAGCGCTTCGCGTCCCGTGCCACACTCCAGTCGAACGTTTTTCCCGTCCCGCCCAGCAGCGTCGGGTCATGTGCATCGAGCAGAAACGCGCTCACCTTGAAGCGGCGGAGATCCTCGGGCCTGAAACCTTCTCCCACCGGCACGGCGATGATGACCCGAAAACTCCCCAGCGGGCCATCCATCTTCGGCAGTGCCGGCCCGTGAAGCTGCAGCGCTGCGACGCCCGCTTCTCGCGCCGCGGCGGCGATGTTCTCGGCGTCGGCTTGGTCCGCAAAGACGCCCACCGGCATGACGAAAGGCGGGAGTTGCCGAATGATCTCCCCCGCCGCGGGTGGGGCAATATAGCGCGGAGAAGGAGGATAGAAGTTGAACCCCAGCGCCGCCGCGCCGAGTTCGGCGGCGAGGAGCGCGTCGTCGCTCCGCGTGATACCGCAAATCTTGACCCGCGTGGCCATAGCAGTCAGTGACGCACCTTGGCGGCGAGGCCTGCCCCTTCAAGCAGAGCCGCCAGCTCGCCCGCGGGGCTCGAAGCCTCCATGAAGCGCTCACCGATGAGCGCCGCGCTGAAGCCCGCGTCCGCCAGCCGCCGCAGGTCCTCCGGTCGCCGGATCCCGCTTTCGCTCACCGCGAGGCACCCGCGAGGGATTTTCGCTCGTAAGCGGAACGAGGTTTCGAAGTCCACTTCCAGCGTCTTCAGGTTGCGGTTGTTCACGCCGATGATGCGCGCGCCGGCCGCAACGGCCCGCTCAAGTTCCTCGGCGGCGTGGACCTCGACGAGCGAGGCAAGACCGAGCCGATGGCAAAGTTCGAGCAAGCTACGGAGCTCTCGGTCGCCCAAGGCGGCGACGATCAGAAGCAGCGCGTCCGCACCCGCTGCCGCCGATTCGAACACTTGATAGGCGTCCAGAATGAAATCCTTGCGCAGCACGGGCAGGTGGACAGCCGCGCGCGCCTCCTCGAGGTCAGCGAGCGACCCCAGGAAGAAATCTTCCTCTGTTAGGACCGACAGCGCGGCAGCCCCCGCGGATTCGTAACCCTGAGCAAGCTCCCGGCACGAGTATTCACGCCGCAGCAGACCCCGAGAGGGTGAGGCGCGCTTCAATTCAGCGATGACCCGGAGAGCCTGTCCGGAAAGCGCCCCCATGAAGTCCCGGTAATCCCGGCGCGTGGCTGCGGCTTCCTCCAGACGCGCCAGCGGCACACGGGCCTGGGTTTCCTCGAGGCGTTTGCGGCGCGCAGCGAGCATTTTATCTAAGGCGCCTGGGGACGATTCTGCCATGGGGCGTATCACCTTCGAGACGGAGTCGCTCCCCTCGAAGTGCTTCCGCGCAAAGAAGATAAATCGCTACTCTAATCGTCCGGGAAAGACAAAGTCAAGGATGGGAAAGCCACGGGAAGTCTGGCGCAGAACGTGTTGTCGGGCTTGCGCCCCGAATGTGCCTCCTGCTCAATCTACCGACCGCGTCAGAAGTGGGCGAGGGGCTTTAGTAGGCGTTGCCACGAGTCAGCCAGTCGATGCGCCACTCGTAGGATTTGCGCCAGACCTCGGGATTCGTCCACACCTTCTGGAGGTTCCGCCAGTACCTCAGCCGCGCGGCGGCGGCAGACTCCACGGCGCTCGGGTAGGCGTTCGTATCGATGCTAAAAACGTCAGACGGCTGATCAGGCAATCGGTCACCGAAGGTGAATACTCCCCGCGACAGCTTTATCGCGCTTTGCCAGTAGGCCCGCGCCAGTCGTTCCTCCGTTCGGCGTTGCGCGGTCGTCCAGCCGGGGTGCATGTCCAGGAACTCTGTCGGCGGCTCAGGACGGAGGTGCATCACGGGCTGGAACGACTTGTAGGCAAACAGGACCGCCAGGATGACGGTCACGATACCGCAGAAGATCCCGTAGAGCGAACCGTACCCGACCTTGGCCATAGCTTTCTCCCACGAATCAGCCGGTCCCCCTACTAGAAATCATTCTCGCTGTCTACGCGGAGAGCTATAGCACTTCCGTATCAGCACCATTGGGCCTGGGACGGGCGGGCACCTCAGGTTGACCAACGGGGAGGTCCCGGTGGAGACGAGGGAATCCGGCGACCCGCTACTGTGTCGCAACCACCAGCTCGCCGTTTTCGACGCGCAGGGCGCTGATGGCGTCCGGCACTTGCATATGCATGTCGATGCGGCCCTCGACCCACGAGGCCGGCACAGGCAAGCTCCCGATGCGGACTTCCGACGGGACTAGCCGGGCGGAGTGGTCGCCAAACTTCACGTTCCCGCCCACCGTCACGTAGACGTCCCGCCCTTTGACGTTCATGGTGAGCAAGGCGATGAGCCTGTCGCCTTCCAGGTGAATCCGCGCCCCCTTCAGCCCCGGCGCGCCGTCCGGGGGAGGATGGTCTTTGAGTCCTTCCTCGATTTGCGCGTTGATCTCCGCCTCGGTCAGACGAATCTCCGTTGCGAGTCCCTGCTCGTGAGCGACGGTGAGTCGAGTCACCTTCTCGGTGAATGACTGTGCGGCGTCGGGCGTCGGCTCCAACGGGGGCAGCGACGGCTTGCGCAGCACCAGCCAGATGACGACCAGGCTCAAGAGCAGGCAGGCCAACGCCCCATACTTGAAAACCAGCATGAAAAGGCTTTTGCGGCTCGATCGCAGCTCGGAAGATTCTCGGTTCATAACCTCACGCGGATATCGCAGCTAACGGCGAAACCTTGATCAGATTTTTGTCGAATCGACACACTGACTTTGACTGCTCTGGTCGAACCACTACACACCACCTTCCTTCATTCCTCGCGTGACCGAATTGCCCCCGCCCGCGGTGGGTTGTGTCGCAGCAGGAGCGTCAGCGCCGAACCCACCAAGTAGGCCACGCTGAGGAGCCCGAAGGAATACAGAAAATTGCCAGTCCGCTGGTTGAGGTAGCCAACGGCCAGCGGCCCGAAGTATCCGCCCAAGTTGCCGATGGCATTCACCAGTCCCATGCAGGAACCCACGACGGAGCGCGGAAGCGTCTCGGAGGGAATGGCCCAGAAGGGCCCATGAAATCCATAGGCCCCTGCCCCTACCAGGCTCACGAGGGCAAAAGCCAGTACGGGTGAGGAGTGGCTGAAGAGAACGCTGGCGAGCAAAGTCGAGCCAGCCCATGTCAAGGCGAAGGCTGCGTGCCCTCGACGCTCCCCCCGCTTGTCGGAGTGGTGCGAAAGGATCACCATCCCGATTCCCGTGATTGCGTAGGGAATGGCAAACAGCAAGCCCACTTGCAAGTCGCTGAATCGCTTCGCGGTGTCCAGAACACTGGGCAGCCAGAACAGATAACCGTAGTTGCCGGTATTGACGAGGAAATAGACAGCCACCATCAGCAGGACTTGCGGGCGCAAGAGCGCGCGAAGGTAAGGCTCGGGAGCAGCGGGGTCGAGTTGCGCGCCTTCCGCCTCGAGTGTGCTTACGAGATAGTCTCGCTCTTCAGTCGAAATCCAGCGGGCTTGCGTGGGATGATCGTCAATGAACCACCACCAGACGACCAGCCAGAGGAAGGGGATGGCGCCTTCCGCGATTAGCAACACGCGCCAATTCCAGTGGCCCAATATCCATCCGGAGAGCGGCGACGAGGCTACGACCGCGGCGGGAAGGCAGAGCATCCAGTAAGCGTTGGCCCGGGCGCGCTCCGCGCGCGGGAACCAGTGCGCCAGGAGGATGAGCGTCGCCGGCCAGACACCTCCTTCGGCGACGCCCAGCAGAAACCGCATCACCCAGAATTCCCGCCACGTGTGGATCAGTCCACACCCCACCGCGCAGATTCCCCAAAGCACGAGCAGGATGCTGACAAAGCGTTTGGCGCTCCAGCGTTGCGCCAGATGGCCGCCCGGGATTTGGAGCACCATGTAACCCCAGAAGAACACCCCCGCCGCGTCGCCGGCCTGCGTGGGGTCCATATGGAGGTCGCGGCTCATGGAAGGCAGCGCCATCGAGATATTCGTCCGGTCAATGAAGGCGATCGTGTACATGATGAAGGCGACAGGGATGATGCGCAGCCAGCGTTTGGAGGTCATAAGTCCTGCGGGGGAAATGACTCCTCAAATCCAGCAAAGGACGCAGCATACTCGCGCCGGGGCTTCCGTCGCAACTCCCTTATGCGCCGAGTAGGGTTCGATTGACACGTGCGTGCCCTTGTGCTACGAAAGGAGAGCAGGCGAAAAATGAGCGCCGAAGAACTCCAATCCGCCTGGGAACTCCTGAAGGAAGCATACCAGTACCAGATGGGGGGCGAGTACGAAATGGCCGTTGAGCTCTACAAACGGTCGCTCGACATCCATCCCACGGCCGAGGCCTACACGTTCCTGGGCTGGACTTACCGCTTCCAGGGTAAGCTGGACGACGCCATCGCCGAGTGCAAGAAGGCCATCCAGATCGATCCGGAATTCGGCAATCCTTACAACGACATCGGCGCGTACCTCATTGAAAAAGGCGAGTACGACGAAGCCGCATCCTGGCTGATGCGCGCGCTCCAGTCGCGACGCTATGAGTCGTACCACTACCCGCATTACAACCTGGGCCGGGTGTACGTGGCGAAGGAGCATTTCGCCAAAGCCCGCTTCCACTTCGAGCAAGCGCTCAAGCTGGCCCCGGACTACGCGCTCGCTAAAGACGCCCTGGAGCAACTCCGGCGCAAGGTGCAGTGACCTCCAGCCGACCGCCCAAGTTCCAATCGTCTTGACAGACTTCTTGTCGCTCGTATAGATTAGATTGTTCGGGCTCGCTCTCAAAATCTGAACGGTTTTCACACCTCAACGCGAGGGACCACGGATGTCGAACGTCGACGACACGCCCGTCTCCGCTCCGTCCAAACCCGCTGCGCTGTCCGCAGTCGCCACATCCGCCAAACCGGCTCCCAAAGTTGCCGATGCCTCGCCCCGACTCGCCGGGGCCGAGGCCGCCAGGCCGGCGGCCGGCAAGAAGGGGGAGAAGCCGCTGCCCGCGAAACAGCGGCGGCGATTCATCTGGACGAGCATCGGAGCATTTCTAGCCGCGAATTTCCTGATGTTTTTGCGCTTCTTTTTCCCCCGCGTACTTTTCGAGCCTACAACGGTCTTTAACATCGGCTACCCGTCGGATTTTCCGCTGGGCGTGGACGAGCGCTTTAAGCAACTGGCGCGCGTCTGGGTGGTGCGTGAGGCGGACCGGATTTTCGTCATCTTTGCGCGCTGCACCCACCTGGGATGCACGCCGGACTGGAAGGCGAGTGAGAACAAGTTCAAGTGCCCGTGCCACGGGAGCGGATACACGCCCGAGGGCATCAACTTCGAGGGCCCTGCGCCACGCCCGATGGATCGCGCGCACGTCGAGCTGAATGCGCAGGGGCAGGTCATCGTGGACACGAGCAAGCTCTACTCGTGGCCCAAAGGCGGAACGGATCATTTCAACGACCCGGGGGCTTTCATTCCGGTGTAGAGCCCGGCTTCAGCCGGGCACCTGCCCCGATCAAGCGGGGTGCTACGTAGCTCGCTGCGCCTAAAGCGGCGCGGCAGCAGGAGCCTCTCATGGCCGACCAGGAAAACGGCGGCGCGAGGAAGAGCGGCCTGGGCACGCTCGTCGAGGAGGCGCGCGAGCAGACCAAGCTCCTGACCGAGCGCGTCAAGAAAGACGTCGTCGAGCCGCTCAAAGAGCCACAGAAGACCTCGCTCTACAAATCCATCTTCCGCGTCAAACACGACGACAGCGAGCGCAGCCGGGCGCTGGGCGTGCTCTCCAACGTTTTTCTTCACCTCCATCCCGCCAAGATCAATCGCGATGCGGTTCGCTACAGCTACACCTGGGGAATGGGCGGAATCACCTTCTACCTCTTCATCGTGCTGACGATCACCGGCGTCTTGCTGATGTATTACTACCATCCGACGAAGGGGCAGGCGTATCGCGATATCGTCTATCTGATGAGCGATGTGCCCTTCGGGAGGCTCTTGCGCAACATGCATCGCTGGGCCGCTCACCTGATGATCATCACCGTGTGGCTGCACATGTTTCGCGTCTTCTTGACGGGGTCGTACAGGCGGCCGCGGGAATTCAACTGGGTGGTGGGTGTGATCCTGCTGGTGCTGACCATGCTGCTCTCGTTCACCGGCTATCTGCTGCCCGACGATCAACTGGGGTTCTGGGCAGTGACCGTGGGCACGAACATGGCGCGCGCGACGCCGCTGCTCGGCCACGAGGGGCCGTTCGGGCCACAGCTCGGCATGACGCCCTATAACGATGTGCGCTTCGCGCTGCTGGGCGGCTCGATTGTGGACGCGAATGCGTTGCTGCGCGCCTACATCTGGCATTGCATTGCGATCCCTCTCATCGCTTCCGTCTTCATGGGTGTGCATTTCTGGCGGGTGAGGAAAGATGGCGGAATCTCCGGCCCCGCGCCCGTGCAGCTTGAGTCGGAGATGAAGAAAGGGCCGACCGTCTACGTCGCGCCACAGCAGGGGTAATCGAAAAGCGGGAGTAGGAAGTGGGAAGTAGGAAGTAGGGTTGGGGAAGATCAGGGGACCGGTGAAGGTCAATAGTTGGCAACAAAGCCATCGGCGTGCGGAGGCGCTTTGACTGTTAACTGTTGACTGTCAACTGTCAACTGCCCTTATGGACTGGCATCAACTCTGGGAAATCGTCTCCGCGCCGGACAACGTTCCCATCGTTGCGCTGATCTTCCTGGTCCCTTTCTACACCTGGTACGGACTTCGGCAGGCGTTAGCCAACGACCGCCTCATCACGCAGCTCGAAGCCGACCCGCAGCTCGCCAAGACGCATCACCGCAAAGTGTTTCCGTGGAAGCCCGGATGGACGAAAGAGGTGCACGTCTGGCCGTTCCTGCTGCGGATCGAGTTCCTGGCGGCCATCATCGTCACGGTGATCCTGTTCGTCTGGTCGATCACGCTCAACGCCCCGCTCGAAGAGCTCTCGAACCCCAACCTCACCATGAATCCGGCCAAGGCGCCGTGGTATTTCCTGGGGTTGCAGGAGATGCTCGTCTATTTCGACCCCTGGATGGCAGGCGTGGTGATGCCCACGCTCATCATCGTTGGCCTGATGGTGATTCCCTACATTGACGCCAACCCGCTGGGTACCGGCTATTACACCTGGAAGCAGCGGAAGTTCGCCATCGGCACGTTTTGCTTCGGCTTCCTGGTGCTTTGGCTGACCATGATCGTGATTGGCACGTTCATCCGCGGGCCCGGGTGGATGTGGTTCTGGCCGGGGCAAACGTGGGACCCCAGCCGCGTCGTCTTCGAGGTGAACCGGGACTTGCCGGACATCTTTCACATTGCGTCGATGCCCGGGAAGGTCGTCTTCGGGGCCTTTGCCGTGGGTGTTTACATGGCGCTCGCCGGATGGGGCATCCACAAGCTCATCACGCTTACGGGCTTCAACCGCAAAATCTTCCAGCGGATGAACGTGCTTCAGTACGCCACGATGCAGTTTTTCCTGATTGTCATGCTCGCGTTGCCGATCAAGATTCTGTTGCGGCTGGTGTTCCGGATCAAATACGTATGGGTCACACCGTGGTTCAACATCTGAGCGACCGGGTTTCCCGCTGGGGGGAGAGCGACTATGCCTGAGGCCCCGGAGCGGGATCCGGTCGTCGGCTCGTCTCTTTCTCTGCTCATCTTTATTGGCGCCCTGTTGCTCCTTCTCGCCACCGCGTGGGCGCTCTACGACGAGTTTTTCGGCCTGCGCCCGTGGAAGAGGTACGAGGCGGAGTTCGCCCGCCGTTACAGCGCGTTTCTGCGCAAAGAGATCCCCAAGCAGGCCGATGCGGAGAAATCCATCCGCGCCTCCGCGGAATACCAGCAGCTTGATCAGAGGCTCAAGGACCTGGAAGAATCCGTCCGGGACAAACTGGAACAGATCGACAGTCAGACCGCCCGCATCGACCATCGCCAGAGCGCGGTCACGGACGCCTACACGACCGCGCGAGCCTATGTCAATTCGCGCATCTACGTCATCGAGCACACCTCAAGTCCCAGGAGCAAACGCTCCCTTGGCGCCGACCTCGATCAGTACAAGCGCGGACCGTTCGAGCTCCGCCTGCCGCCTCTCGAAAGCGGCGGGCAAGAAGAGCGGGTGAAGTTCTCCTTCGATGAGCTCGAGGCGGAATTCAACCGTCTGCGGGATATGAAGGCGCGGCTGCTCGGCGAGAAGGCGGAAATCCTCCGGCCCATCTCAGAGCTTCGCAAGCAGCGCGACTCTTACGTCGCGGACCACTTGAACGGCCTGAGCGCCGAGCAACTCAGGGGATTGCTGAAGAAGACGCAGAGCTCTTCGCTTGAGATCCGCCAGATCAACAATCCCGACGCCGGCATCGTGGACCGCTGCGAGTCCTGTCACATGGGAATTCGCGAGCCGGTGGTCCTGACGGCCAAGGACATGGGCGGGGCGCGTGACCCTATGGCCCGCGCCTTCACGAGCCACCCCGATATGGAGCTCCTCAAGATTCACGATCCGGAGAAATTCGGCTGCTCGCCTTGCCACGGCGGCAACGGCATGCAGGTGGCGAGCGTGCGGTCGGCGCACGGAAACTACGAGCACTGGCTTTGGCCGCTGCACCCGCGCGCCAATTTCGAGGCCGGTTGCCAGCAGTGTCACGCGAGCGATATGGTCGTAGACCACGCCCCGGCGCTCAGCCTCGGCAAGGAGCTCTTCGAGTGGCGCGGCTGCATGGGCTGCCACCGCTTTGAGGGATACGACGCGGAGCCGGAGGCGCTCGTCTCGACGCAGCAACAGATTTCGCAACTGGAGACGCAACGGCACGAGACGCAGATCGAAATCCAGCGCGCTATTCAGGCCGGTGACAATGCCCCGGACAACGAGTCGGCGCGCGCGTTCTACACGCAAGCCGACGCCCTGCGCGTCTCCATAGGCAATATTGATGGACGCATCGACCAGTTGACCCGCCGCGCGGGAAACTTGCTCCGGGAAATCAAGAAGGTCGGACCAGACTTGAAGGAAGTCCGCGCCAAGCTGCGGCCGAATTGGATTCCGGTGTGGATCGAGAATCCCCACGCGTTCCGGCCCACCACGCGCATGCCGCGCTTCCGCCTGGACGAGGATGAGCTGAAACCGGTGGCGGCATTCATCTGGCAATCGGGGATTGACGGGAAACTCCCAGCGCAAGCCTCGGGCGATCCGGTGAAGGGCAAGGAAAGCTTTGAGACGCGCGGCTGCATGGGCTGCCATTCGGTCGGCGAAGGCGCGAACCGGGTGGGGGGCACCTTCGCAGCGAACCTCTCGCGCGTGGGTGAAAAGGACAACTACGACTACCTGGTGCGCTGGATTCACAACCCCCGCGAGCGCACGGAGCCCTATTGCCCCCTCGAGAAGCGCGACCTGACCGAACAGGACTACCAGAAGCACGGTTTGCCCTTTGTTTTCGACCTGAATCATGCGAAGTGCCCGAATGACGGCCACGAGTTGCAGATTGAACAGATGACCGTCATGCCATACCTTCGCCTTTCCTGGCAGGAAGCGCGCGACATTGCTAGCTACCTGGAGACGCTCAAGGAGAAGGATCCGTCCACCTACCCGCAGGCCGCGTATCTGAATGATCCCTCGCTCGTGGCGGAAGGGCGGGAGGTTGTGAAGCGTTATGGCTGCGCGGGCTGTCACGAGATCGCCGGCCTCGAGCAGGAGGGCCGCATCGGCACCGAGCTCACCAAGGAAGGCTCGAAGCCGCTCGAGCAGATCGATTTCGGCCTGTTCGTGAAAGAGGCGCGGGAGAAGGACTGGTATAGCCACAAGGGTTTCTTCGAGCACAAACTGCAAAAGCCCGAGATGTTCGACGAAGGGTTGATCAAGGCCGAGGGCGAAGAGTTGAAGATGCCCGACTTCGACATGCAGCCGCGGGAGGTCACTGCCCTGACGACGTTTCTGATGGGCGCTGTCGACCCGACCCTGCCCAAGCGTTACTTCCACCTTCCCGAAGGCTACGGTAGAGACGTGCAGGAGGGCTGGTGGATTGTAAAGAAGTACAACTGTATGGGTTGCCACCAGTTCACGGTTGGCCAGCCAACGGCGCTCATGGGAATACCGCGCTACCAGACGCCGGAGTGGAAAGACCAGTTGCCCCCCAAGCTGCTCACCGAAGGCGCGCGCGTTACGCCCGATTGGCTGCTCAAGTTCCTCTCGAACCCTGCGATGAGTGACGCGGACACCGACCGCAACGGCGTGCGGCCCTACCTGAAGGTCCGCATGCCGACCTTCTATTTCTCGCCGGGCGAGGTGCGGAAACTGGTGCAATTCTTCCAGGCGATGGCGTCGCAGCCGATCCCATATATTCCCCAGAAACTCGAACCGCTGACGAATCAGGAGCTGGCCCTGGCGCGGGCGCTCTTCACGAGCCGCGCGGCGCCGTGCCTGAAGTGTCATGCCACAGGCGACGCAGCGCACGACCGGTTTGCCACCGCGCCCAACTTCCTGCTGGCCCGCGATCGCCTGAAGCCCGGATGGACCAAGCGCTGGATTCTTGATCCCTCCATGATCAGCCCCGGCACGGCGATGCCGTCAGGGCTCTTCAAGCGCCAGGACGACCACTGGGTGTTCTCCGGCCCAACACCTCCGGCCTTCGCGGGTTATACGGGCGACCAGGCGGACTTGCTCGTGCGCTACATGTTTGAGATCACTCCGGAAGAGCAGCGGCGACTCGTCGGCATGAGTGGTGGCGCAAGGGCCTCCGGCGCGAGTTTGGCAGAGCCGAGCAAGAATTCGGCGAACCCTGGGCGCGGCCCCGTGGCCACCCGAGCGCCCCGATTCATCGGGGCATATCGGGCGGAAGCCCGGCGCTACTAGAAGTTTGAATTCAAATTCGGGAGAAAGGCGTTAAACCATGCAAAGGAAAATCTTCTTCTTCATTCTGTGTCTGGCCACCGCACTCGCGTTCGTGGCGTGCGGCGAGAAGACCCCAACGCCGGAAGCGGAGGGGCCCCCGCGTGAACAAGCCGCCGCTCCGACGCCGATCGATCAGTCTACGGTGGGGAGCATCACCGGCAAGGTCAGCTTCCAGGGGGCCAAACCCAAGCCGGCGCGCATCATGATGGACCAGGATCCTGTCTGCGTGCAGAAACACGGCGGGCAGGCGGTCTTTGCCGAGGACGGGATGGTGAACGACAACGGCACGCTGCCCAACGTCTTTGTGTACATCAAGTCGGGCGCCGAGAAGTACACCTTCGCCACGCCAAGCACGCCCGCAGAACTCGACCAAGACGGTTGCATGTACAAGCCACATGTCTTGGGGGTCATGGTGGGACAGACGTTGAGCATCCTGACCAAGGATCCCACAACGCATAACATCCACCCCATGCCCAAGGACAACCGCGAGTGGAATATGTCCCAGGCGCCCAACGCGGCGCCGCTCGAGCAGAAGTTCTCGCGGCCGGAAATTATGATCCCGGTCAAGTGCAACCAGCACCCGTGGATGAAGGCCTACATCGGCGTAACCAAGAACCCCTTCTACGCGGTTACGGGCAGAGACGGCACGTTCACCATCACGGGCTTGCCGCCGGGCGACTACACTATCGAAGCCTGGACGGCAACGTTCGGCACGCAAGAGCAGAAGGTGACGGTGGGGCCGAAGGAGTCGAAGACTCTCGACTTTACCTTCAAGGGCGCATAGCGGAGGGACGTCCTCCGGACGAGAGCCAGGTGGGGCTGGCTCTCGTCTTCGTTCACGGCAAGGGGCGTTTACCCGACCCGCGCCGGACAAAATGTCATGGGTTACCTATTGCCATTTTGGCGAATCTAATGATTTCTCAGGGCTAGTTCGCTTTTCTGAATTCTGGACGGTTTCCAGGGCGCTCGCGCAGAGCCTCGGGAAGTTTACTCGGGAGTGACATATGGTGGCGCTCGCGTTGGCGCTGGTGGTGGCAGCTATCACTGTTGTCTGCGTCGTGCTGTTCTGGACGCACGCGTGGTGGTTCCCACCCGATATCTCCACGCACGGCCCGGCGATTGACCACCAGTTCATGCTGACGTTGGTTGTCACCGGAATCATCTTCGTCCTCGCGCAAGTGAGCCTGGCCTATCTCGTCTGGCGAAACCGTGATCGCGGCGAGGGCCGCAAGGCCGTCTATTCCCACGGCAACAACCGGCTAGAGGCGACCTGGACGATCGCCGCGTTCGTGCTCTTTGTTGGCCTGACCTTCATGGGCTACCACATCTGGGCGGGGATTCACTTTGTGGGGGCCGCGCCGGGCGCTATGCCGGTGGAAGTGTGGGGCCAGCAGTTTGCCTGGTACTTCCGCTATCCGGGGCCGGACGGCAGGTTCGGCCCCACGCACGTCGAGAAGGTGGACGACGCCATGGCCAACTACCTGGGGCTCGACCGCGACCATGATCCTGACTCGAAAGACGACATCGTCACTTCGACGCTGGCGATCCCGGTAAATCGCGAAATCCAGATCTTCCTGCGCTCGAAGGACGTGACCCACTCCTTCTTCGTGCGCGAACTGCGGATCAAGCAGGACCTGGTTCCCGGCATGGTCATCCCCATTCACTTCATGGCGACAAAGACGGGGCGATATGAAATCGCTTGCGCGGAGCTCTGTGGCCTGGGCCACTACCGGATGCGCGCGTTTCTGCAGGTGATGACGCAGGAAGATTTCGATAAGTGGCTCGCCAACATGGCCGCCGCGCAGTAGGGCCGCCCTTTAGGGCGGCCAGTGAGCAGGAGACCATGTGCCCCGATGAAGTGAATCGGGGCGCTACGCAGTTCGTCGGGAGATAATTGATGGCAGAGCAGGTTGCGCAAGCCGTTCACCGGCACGAGGCGCCGAAGGGCTTCATTCGCCGCTACGTCTTCAGCCTCGACCACAAAGTCATCGGAATCCAATATTACTTCCTCGCCCTCTTCTAGGTGTTTGTGGGGCTCCTCCTGTCCATTCTGATCCGCATTCACCTGATCGCCCCGCAAGCCAAGATTCCGCTGCTCGAATTGCTCTCGCACACAGGCGCGCCGGGCGGCGTGATGAGCCCGGAATACTACCTCTCGCTGCTTACGATGCATGGCACGATCATGGTTTTCTTCGTGCTGACCACGGCGCCACAAAGCGGCTTCGGCAATTACTTCCTGCCTATCCAGATCGGCGCCGAGGACATGGCCTTCCCGCGCCTGAACATGCTTTCCTTCTGGGTGACTCTCGCGGGATTGGTCGTCTTGCTGGCGGCCTTCTTCATCCCCGACGGTCCGCCGATCTCCGGCTGGACGGCGTATCCGCCCCTGAGCGCCGTGGGCGGAGCTTCCGGCCCGGGCGAAGCCGTGGGGCAAAATCTCTGGATCATCTCCATCGCCATTTTCTGCCTCGCCTCGATGCTCGGCGCGCTGAACTTCATCGCCACCACGCTCGACCTGCGTGCCCGCGGCCTCTCGCTCGGCCGCCTGCCGCTCACCTGCTGGGCGTGGTTTATCACCGCTATCCTGGCGCTGCTTTCTTTCGCCGTGCTGCTGGCCGCAGGCGCATTGCTTCTGCTCGATCGCGTGGGCGGAACGAGCTTCTTCGTTCCCGGCGGGCTGATCGTCAGCGACAAGATCATCCACCACAGCGGCGGCTCACCGTTGCTGTGGCAGCACCTTTTCTGGTTCTTCGGCCATCCGGAGGTCTATATAGCCATCCTGCCGGGCATGGGCGTGACCTCGCACATCCTATCTACGTTCTCGCGGAAGCCGATCTTCGGCTACAAAGCGATGGTCGGCGCGATGGCCACCATTGGGTGCTTGGGCTTTGTCGTCTGGGGCCACCACATGTTCGTGAGCGGCATGAGCCCGTATTCGGCCTTCGCGTTCTCGGTGCTCACCATGGCCATCGCGGTGCCCTCGGCCATCAAGACCTTCAACTGGCTGGGAACGATCGTGGGCGGCAAGCTGCGCTTCCCCACGGCGATGCTCTTCGCGCTGGGCTTCGTTTCGCTCTTCGTGACAGGCGGGTTGAGCGGCATCTTCCTCGGCCAGCCGCCCGTCGACATCTACTTTCACGATACGTATTTCGTGCTTGCCCACTTCCATATGATTATGGGGGTAGCGGCGATCTTCGGCATTTTCGGTGGCACTTATTTCTGGTTCCCCAAGATGTTCGGACGGATGCTCAACGAGACGCTGGGCAAGATCCACTTCTGGGTCACCTTCGTGGGTGTGTACGCCATCTTCATGCCCATGCACTTTCTGGGGCTCGAAGGCCATCCGCGCCGCTACTCGGAGTTGAGCGGCTTCGAGTTCCTGAAGCCTTTGATGGGCGTCCATACTTTCATCTCGCACGCGGCGTTTGTCACCGGCGCGATTCAGCTTGTTTTCATCTTCAATTTGTTCTGGAGCATGTTCAAGGGCAAGAAGGCTGCGGAGAATCCTTGGGAAGCCACCACGCTCGAGTGGACGGTCCCTTCGCCGCCACCGCACGACAACTTTGCGGGCCGGCACCCGGTGGTTCTCCGCGGCGCCTATGAATTCAGCGTGCCTGGCGCAGCGAAGGATTACGTGATGCAGGATTCGCCGAAGTAGGGGCGGGCTTGCACCGCCCGGTGAGCCTCGGTTTTATGGGCTTCGCGGAGCTACCTCATTGCCATGGGGATGGCCCTCGCGGCGATCATCATGTTGTTCGCGGCCTTCACGAGCGCGCTGGTGGTGCGCAAAGGGCTTTCTTTCGACTGGGTCTCGATCCCCATGCCGCGCGTGCTCTGGCTGAACACGGGGCTGCTGCTCGTGAGCAGCCTGACGTTGGAGCTTGCGCGCGGGGCGCTCGGCGCACATCGCCGCGAAGCGTTTGCGCGGTGGCTTTACATCACGACGGCGCTGGGCGTGGCCTTCATTGCCGGGCAACTCGCGGCTTGGAGGGAACTCGCGGCGCAGGGCGTCTACCTTGCCACCAACCCGAGCAGCTCGTTTTTCTACCTTCTGACGGCCGCCCACGGCCTGCATCTGCTGGGCGGAATCGGAGCGCTCTTGTATCTGGTCGTGCGCGCGCGGGCGATTGCTTGGGGAGAACAGCGGCGCGTCGCCGTGGACGTGACCGCCCTTTACTGGCACTTCATGGACGGGCTGTGGATTTACATTCTGTTTCTGCTCATGACGAGGTTCTAGGATGGCTACCCACGAGTTGACGGGAACGCCCGGCGCGGCGCTCGACGCGGCCGTGGCGCGAGAATCGGCCTGGAGCGGCGGAGGCTCGCCTTATGCCATCGGCTCGAAGAAGCTGGGCATGTGGCTGTTCATCATCTCGGACGCCATCACTTTTTCGGCCCTGCTGATTGCTTACAGCTACGTCCGCGTGGCGAGCAACGATTGGCCGATGCCGTTCCATTTCTGGCCGAGCATCATCAAGACCACGGTGATGACTTTTGTACTGCTCACCAGCAGTGTCACGATGGTGATGGCCGTACACGCCGGCAAGCTCGAGCGGCGTGCGACCGCGGCCAAATGGATCGCTGCCACCATGCTGGGCGGGCTCACCTTCATCGTCCTGCACGCGCTGGAGTGGCGCGACCTGATCCATGAAGGCGTGCGGCTGTTCCAGAGTCCCTGGGGCACCCCGCTCTTCGGCGCGGCGTTCTTCACCCTGACCGGCCTGCACATGACCCATGTCGCCATCGGGGTGGTCTATTTGGGCACCGTGGCGACGCTGTTTGCCAGGGGGCGGTTGAGTTCCGAGGATGTCGAGGTGAGCGGGCTTTACTGGCATTTTGTGGACCTGGTTTGGATGTTTATTTTTCCGCTGGTGTACCTGCTTTCGGTACGGATGTCGTAGGGGCGGGGCTTGCCCCGCCCAGGGGGTCCGCCAGGTGACGGACAGCGCCCTGCCGGGAGGATGCATGATGGAGCAAGCTGTCGAGCACGCACACGCGGGAGCGAGCACGAAGATCTTTCTCTACGTCTGGTTCTGGCTGTTGGGCCTGACGGGTGTGGAAGTCTGGCTCGCCTACGAGCACTTGGCCGTCAAGGTCATGCTGACCCTGTTGATGAGCATCTCGGTCATCAAAGCGTCGCTGATCATCGCGTACTTCATGCACCTGCGGTATGAGCGGCGGAGCTTGGCGCTGACCTTGATGCCAGCGCTGGTCTTCGTCGTGGCGATGATCATGATCTTCTTCTTCCCGGACAGCCTGCGGCTGTTGCACATGCGGCCGCGGTAAGGCCGTAGGCAGAAGGCACTAGGCAGAAAGCAGTGAGAAGGCTAGGGATGATGCGGAGGGTCGGGTTGAGAAACTGGAAAATGGAAAATGGAAATTGGAAAATCGAAAATCGAAATTGGCCCCAGCCAACCTGTGGGACCAGTTTCCAATTTCCAATCTCCAGTTTCTTGGCGCGCCACCGGGGGCAAATTGCGCAACTGCTCATCGCGGTCATGGCGCTCGCAGCAGCCCCCATGGCCTACGCCCAAGGTTGCGCGATGTGTTACACGAGCGCCGCAGCGGCGAAGAAGGCGGGAATCGAAGCCTTACGAAGCGGGATTCTCATTCTCCTTGTGCCGCCGCTCATGATCTTCGCGGGAATCATCTGGCTTACCTACCGCAGCCGGAACAGCTTTAACGGCCACGGCGCCGAACCCCAGGAGGATTGGAGAGAGGAGCCGCCGCCGTTCGCGCCTGGGCCTCCGGGTGGATTCGAAGAGGAGCCAGTTTTGGCCGGGGCGGGAAGCTGTATTTTTCACAATGCAGCCAGGCGTGCCGTGACGTGGATGTTTGCGCCGGTCAGTAATAGTCAGTTCCGGACATTTTTTAAACAGAAACGAACCTTCGAGGGTGATGAGGGAAAGCAATCCGCCGTTGTGAAACATGGTTTCAGCTGCGCCGACGAAGATATATCCGTCCGGAT
>JAIQGH010000060.1 GCA_020072655.1 Terriglobia bacterium
GGTGCGACGGCCCACAAAACCAGCCCAAAAACGCAGACACCAATCCCACGATTCACTTTCATTTGTAACCTCCTCATCCCGTGAACGGAACGATCGCCGTCGAGTCGGCGCGTCACCTGGCTGCCGATGCAAATGCCCTTGCGAGGAGCCGCGCGGCTCCCTCCTGCCCCGCCCTGCCGAGGATCAAAAACTATTTTATCGCTAATTCTTGCTTGGAGGGTGCCCCGTTCGGTCTGTGCCAGTTGGTGATGGCCTCGCCGCGGCGAACGGCTGTGTGGAAGCCCTGCGAGTCCTTGACGACTTTTCCGGCCACGAGCACGTAGTCGATGCCCACGGCGAAGCGGTCGGGGTGCTCGACGGTCGAGCGGTCGCCGACCGTCTCGGGATCGAAAATCACCAGGTCGGCGTCGGCGCCCACTTGCAGGCGCCCCTTGCGGCGCATGGCAGGGGCCGCGGTCTCCAGGCGGCGCGCCGGCAGGATGGTCATCTTCGCGAGCGCTTCCATCAGGGTGAGCACGCGCCGCTCGCGCACGTAGACGCGCAACGTGCGCGTAAAAGCCCCCGAGGCGCGAGGATGATTATTGTTGCCCGGCTCGAGGATGGCGTCGCTCCCGAGCATCACCCAGGGCGAGCGCAACGCCGCCTCGACGTCCTCTTCCGGGATGGCGTAGGCTACAGCGAGCTTGCCCTGGCGGGCGTAACGCTTGAAGCTGGCCGGGGTGAGCCGTTCCGTCGAGCCCGCCAACTGGAGGTCCTGGTAGCCGATGCGGAAGCGTGTCTGCCAGCCCGGCGCAAAGCGGGCGGAATCCAGCCGCGATCCCCAATAAGTGTAAGGATAGGCGTCAGCCGTAACGTCGACGCCCTCGGCGCGTGCGGCCTCCAGCAGGCGCAGCGAGTCCGCCATCGAATAGGTGCCGCCGGTGCTCGGGAGGTGCTCGATGTGGATGGCGGCGCCCGTCCGACGCGCCAGGGAAAGCACCTCGCGCAGGGCGTCGAGATTCGTTCCCGGCGGCTCCATGGTGGAATAGCGCACGTGGAAGAAAACCGGCACGTGGTGGCGCTCGGCGAGGCGCATCATGGCTTCCACTTCCTCGCCGCTGATACCGGGCTCGTACTCCAGGCTCATCGAGATGCCGAGCGCGCCGTCATTGAGCGCCTGCTCGGCGCGGGCCGTCAACATCGCGAGCTCCGTCGCGGAGGCGTGCCGAGCGCGCGCCATCTTCAGCTTGATGCGCGCGAGCGTGTAGAGCAGCGCGCCTCCGAAGTGCAGCGGTGGGCGCTGTCGCTCAAAGAGGCGGTACCAAGCCCTCATGTCGCCGTCCGTGCCCGGCGCCCCGTGCATCGCCAGGTTGGTGGTGACGCCATCCGCCAGCTTGTACCACACGCCGTAAGAGTTGGGATTGTAGGAGAGGACGTCGATAAAGCCGGGCGACACCACGCGGCCGCCGGCGTCGATCTCCACCTGCCCGCGCAGCGGTTCAGCCGTGATGACCGCGATGGTCTTGCCGCGAATGCCGACGTTCATCCCCGGCGCATCGAGCCGCGTGTCCGGATCCATCACGCGCCCGTTGCGAATGACCACATCGAAGCTGTCGCCGCCGCGCTGAACGGCAGTCACGCCGGTGGCCTCACGAGTTCCGCGCGCGCCGTGCTGAGCCCATGCAAGCGAGCTTGCGCCAAAGAAGACCAGAGCAGCTAGGCAAAGTGGGACTCGGAGACGCATGAACCCTGATCCCATCGAAATCGTATGGCGGCTCTTTGCAGGACAGGCCGCGGACCTGGCAATCAGGTCCACGCTACGGACTACCTTTACGCGCCAGATGCTAGCCCACCGGCGGCGGGACGTCAATCGGATGTCGTCGCAAAGACAACAACACGGTAGGTGCTAGACAGGAGAGAACCCGAATCCCGAGTCGCCCTTCGGCAGGCTCACGCTTCGACTTCGCTCAGGGCCCCGAGCGGAAGCCGAGGGGCGAGCCCCGAAGTCCGCAATCCGGGCGGACGCATCAGTCGCGCGCGTGGGAGAGGAGGCGGGCTGCATTCAAGCAAGGAAACTGGTAACATCCCGGCAGCCGCTAGTGAGAAGCAGCGCCGAGCGGAACTTGTCCCGGCCGCGCCGGAAGGCCGGCATGTGCCCCGATGAATCGGGGCGCTACGCTCGAAGGTCTAAGAGGAGGACCGAATGCGATCCCTACAAGCCCTGTGCCTGGTCCTGACGACCCTGTTCATAACCGCGTGTGTTCCAGTCATGTCATTACATCCTTTGTTTTTACCAAAGGACTACATATTCGACACGAAGCTGCTGGGCGATTGGCGCACGCGCGAGGAAAAACCGTACTGCCGGTTCGAGAAGGCGGATAACGGATACTGGCTCTACTTTCTCAACAAGGACGGTGAGCCCGTGAACAAATACCAGGCACATCTCGCTAACTTGCAGGGCTCGCTCTTCCTCGACATCCTGCTCGAAGAAGTTATCCCCCAAGATCTCATCGACCGCGCGTTTCCCCTCTTGCTCGTCCCCGCCCACACGTTTTATCAAATCAAGATCGAAGGGGATTCACTCGAGTACCGCTTCATGGATGACGATTGGGTGGCGAAGATGAGCAAACAGAGGAAGCTCAAGCTGGCGTCAGCGCAGGTGGACGACCTTACCGTGCTCACCGCCCCGACCGAAAAGTTCCAGAAGTTTGTCCTGAAAAACCTGGGAACCGAAGAGGCATTCTCGAAGTATGAAGACGGCCGGCTTCACCACCCGCCTTCCGCCGGCAAGTAGCGCCAGGCTTTGGCCCGGAATGCCTCGATGAATCGCGCCGCCACCCCGATTCAGTTCGGAGCCGCGGCATCCCATTGATACCGCAGCCTCCTGTTTTTGGCGGGTCACGAACCCACCGCCCCGATGAAGTTCATCGGGGCCGCGCAACTTACTCTCCGGGTGTAAAATCCCGCCCCGAGATTAACAGTGCTTTGTACCGGGAGGCAGTGCATGCAACTACCGAGAAGACTCGCCGCGGTCGTCGGCATGGCGGCGCTCATCGTTTCAGCCGTCGGGGGGCTGGGTTCCCCACCGCAGGCCAGCGATCAACTCGACTTGATCCATCCGTTGTCCTTCGGGGTCAAGGACGGGCATCCGGCCGTGATCGGCTGCTCGGAGCGTATTGTTGAGGTTCCGTTCGTGCACCGCAATCTCCCCTACCCGTTCCGCGGACGGCTTCTCGACGTCGGCTACCGGGAAAGCGAAATCATCTATGAAACCGCCTCCCTAGGCTTTGAGACTTGGGGGATCGACATTCGTCCCCCCTTGGCGGAGTACCCCGGCGTTCGGTACATCGAGGGCGACATCATCAAATATCCCTTCACGGCCCAATCCTTCGACGTGGTGATTGCACTGTCCACCGTCGAGCACATCGGGCTGACAGCTTATGGGAACACGGCGAAGGATGCGGAGGGCGATGTGCACGCCTTGCAGGCGATCCATCGCATCTTGAAAACCGGTGGGCGGCTGATTCTGACCGTGCCCTTCGGCCAGCGGGGCGGAACGGACTGGTACCGCGTCTACGACCATCAAGCGCTCGAAGCGCTGCTCGGCCGGGCAGGCTTCGCCGCGGAGACGGAAGACTACTGGTCTAAAGAAGGCGTTCGCTGGATTCCCACGCCGTGGACCGCGGCCGAGAAGATTGATTCCGTGACCCACCACGTGAAAGCCGTGGCGTGTGTTTTGGCCCGGCCATCACCGCCGCGCGCCGGGTTGCCACCCGCCCGGGGCCCGCAGAGGTGGCCACCCTCAATTCGCCATTTGAATTGACCGTGGGTTCGTCGTCAACGAAGGCCCCGGTCGGGAGCGCCCTGACCGTGGCCACCGGTGCGGCTGTTCAGCAAGAAGCTCCCCAATATCGCGGGACGATACGTGCTGAGGGTGCTTGCCGCAGCGCTGCTACGAGCCGTTGTCATCCCAGCCACGCCGGGTTGTGGTCAGTGGTGTCGAATTCGGTCGTAGATTTAGATTTGAAGGGCTCGAATTGGCCTTCCTTCGCGGCCGAGGCGGTCTTCGCCAGCAGTGCCGCGACTTCTTCTCTCCCCAAGGGCCGGAAGGTCCGCGCCGCCTCGAGAGCCTGGTCCAGGTCCTTCAGGCTTTCGCAGCCGGCGATCACCACCGAGGTCGGCAAGTTCATCGCATAATGCAGACATTCGATGGGCGTCGCGGTATTGCTCTTCAGGATGTTACCGAATGCCAGCGGCTTCATCCCCAGTACGCCGATGCCATGCTTGAGAAGCACTGGAAGCACTTTTTGCTCAAAGCTCTTGTAGTGCGCGTCCATGACGTTGAGGGGCATCTGTGCGGTGTCGAAGGTGAACCCGTGCTGGAAGCTGGTCTCGAGCATCTTCAAGTGAATGTCGGGATCCTTGTGCCCGGTGAAGCCGATGTAGCGAATCTTGCCGGCTTTGCGCGCCGCCACCGCCGCCTCAAACGCTCCGTTGGCGCCGAAAATGCGGTCAGGATCGCCCATGCGAATGACCTCGTGAAACTGCACCAGGTCGATGACGTCGGTCTGCAGCCGCCGCAGCGAATCCTCGAGCTGCCGGTTCCAGGCCTCCTTCACCTGGCCGTCGGTCTTGGTCATCAAAAAAACTTTCTGGCGATAGCCGTCGCGCAGCGCCTTGCCCATGCGCTCTTCACTCACGCCGCCGTGGTAGTCCCAGCAGTTGTCCATGAAGTTGATGCCGTTGTCGATCGCGGTGCGAACGATGCGGATCACTTCGGCTTCGTCCTTGGGCTTGCCGAGGTGGAAGCCGCCCAAGCCCACAATCGACACCTTCTCACCCGAACGGCCCAGCGTCCGATAAGGCATCTCGCCCGCTGCCTCTACGCGCTCGGGCGCGCTCAGACCCACGCTCGCGCCGGCAATGCCTAACGCCACCTTGCCCAGAAAATCGCGGCGACTGTGATCCCCAGTCATGCCAGTCCCTCCCTGCATGGTTTCCAGATTCAACTCATTGTGAGTCAAGCCTGACTTTTCCGGAGCATCATAGCACGGACGTCGGCACGGCCCGTTCGATATTCGCGGGGGGCCTGCCCCGCCCACCGGGGCGCTCGAAGTGGAGTCCCCGCGCATCGCAATCACCCCAGCCACTGCGGGTTGTGGATGGTGCCGTCAAACTGATGAGAATTCTTGAAGGGCTCGAATTGGCCATCCTTCGCGGCCGAGGCGGTCTTCGCCAGCAGCGCCGCGACTTGCTCTTTCCCTAAGGGCCGGAAGGTGCGCGCCGCCTGGAAAGCCTGGTCCACATCCTTCAGGCTTTCGCAGCCGGTGATCACCACCGAGGTCGGCAAGTTCATCGCATAATGCAGACATTCGATGGGCGTCGCGGTATTGCTCTTCAGGATGACCTTGTCTCCCATCGGCTTCATTCCCAGCACGCCGATGCCGTGCTTGACGAGCACCGGCACCACCTGGTGAGCGAAGCTCCTGTAATGGGCGTCCATAACGTTGAGGGGCATCTGCACGGCGTCGAAGGTGAACCCGTTCTTGAAGCCCGTTTCGAGCATCTTCAGGTGAATGTCGGGATCCTTGTGCCCGGTGAAGCCGATGTAGCGAATCTTGCCGGCCTTGCGCGCCGCCACCGCCGCCTCAAACGCTCCGTTGGCGCCGAAAATGCGGTCGGGATCGCCCATGCGAATGACCTCGTGAAACTGCACCAGATCGATGACGTCGGTCTGGAGCCGCCGCAGCGAATCTTCCAGCTGCTTGTTCCAGGCCTCCTTCACCTGCCCGTCGGTCTTGGTCATCAAAAAAACTTTCTGGCGATAGCCGTCGCGCAGGGCCTTGCCCATGCGCACCTCGCTCTCGCCGCCGTGGTAGTCCCAGCAGTTGTCCATGAAGTTGATGCCGTTGTCGACGGCGGTGCGAACGATGCGGATCGCTTCGGCTTCATCCTTGGGAATGCCGATGTGGAAGCCGCCCAAGCCCACAATCGACACCTTCTCACCCGATCGTCCCAGCGTCCGATAAGGCATCTCGCCCGCCGCCCCTACACGCTCGGGCGCGCTCAGACCCACGCTCGCGCCGGCAATGCCTAGCGCCACCTTGCCCAGAAATTCGCGCCGACTGTGCTCCCCTGTCATGGCAGTCCCCCCTGCATGATATCCAGATTCAACTCATTGTGAGTCAAGCCCTAACTCTTCGCCACCATCATACCACGGAGGCAGGCACGTCGGCTTCAAGACTCAGAGGGGGAGGGGGTACGCTGCCCAGCCCGGCACAGCAAGCAGCAAGGCCGTGCATAGAGCCGCAAAAGCCGCAGAGTCTCTGAGAAGTGAGACTCTGCTCTAAGATTGTACGGCTTCCTGGAACCACGTGACGGTGCGGCGCAAGCCTTCTTCGAAGCCGACCTTGACCTCGTAGCCGAGGTACTGGCGCGCCCGCCCGATATCGGCCTGCGAGTGGCGGACATCCCCGGCGCGCCGCGCGACGTACTCCGGCTTGAGGTCGCGGCCAAGAATCGCGCCGAGCGCGCGCAGCAATTCGTTCAGCGTGTGCCGCTCGCCGGTGCCCACGTTGATCACCATGCCGGAGGCGCTCTCCGCACGGCTGGCGAGCAGGTTCGCGGAGACGACGTTCTCCACAAACGTAAAGTCGCGCGACTGTTCGCCATCCCCGTGGACGGTCGGACGTCGGCCACCAAAAGCTGCCGACAGGAAACGCGAAATCACTCCCGAATACGGCGAGCCGGGATTCTGCCGCGGGCCGAAGACGTTGAAGTAACGTAGCGAAACGGTGGAAAAACCGTAAAGACGATGGAACATCACGGCGTACTTCTCGCCCGCCAGCTTCGTCAAAGCGTAAGGGGAGATCGGGTTCTCGGGCTGGGTTTCGACCTTGGGCAGCGTCTCCGAGTCACCGTAGGCGGAAGATGAACTGGCGTAGACGAGGCGCTTGACCCCCGCGTCGCGCGCCGCCACGAGCAAGTTCAAAGTGGCCGTAATGTTGGCCCGGTTACTCGCAATCGGATCCTCAATCGAGCGGGGCACAGAAGGAATTGCCGCTTGGTGGAGGACATAGTCAGCGCCCGCCACCGCCCGGCGCGCCACGGCCTCCTCCGCCAGATCGCCCTCCAGAAGCTCGATGCGCCCGATAACCTCTTGCAGATTCGCGCGCAGGCCGGTCGAAAAATTGTCCACGACCCTTACCTGCTCGCCTTTTTCGAGCAGCCGCCTGACCAGGGCCGATCCGATGAAACCCGCTCCGCCTGTAACCAGATAGTGTGACATGGGTTAGAGAACCTCACTCAGCCGAAAGTGACTGTGCCCGTCAGTCATTATAGGAGAAAAGACGACTTCCCTGGATGTAGAGACGCCCCTTTTAGGGGTGGGTTGCGAAACACCCCCACGCAGGCGGGTCGTACTATATCAAACCTGGCGACGGCCATGCACGAAAGGAAGGCGCCTCGGCGGGCACTGGGTCTCCCTGGCGTCGAGAGTTGGTTGCGGTGTTGACAATCAGTAACTTCGCAGGCATGAATGCAAACCGCTGCACATAAGGAGAAAACGATGCGCACCAGCGAGCTTCCAGGGCTTGCCATCTATTTGAAAAGATGTCACTTGAGTGGGGACTGAAGCCTTCCTGCTGTGGCCGCGCGATTGCTGTAGAATGCATTGAATTGCCCTTGCGGGCAGTAGCGCCGACCTTCGGTCGGCATTCGCGGACGACGCCAGCCGGTTGGCGGGCTGAAGCCCGGTGCTACGGAAGGCAAAGGAGTCACTACAGGTGCTTGAATCACGGACTCAATTGTCCTATAGTACGCTTCAAGTGACAGGCCTTTCCTGTCAAGCACTCGGTTAGCGCCGTTCCGACTATTTCCGGCCATGCCGCCTTAGGAACACCCCGAATGGGGAGCCACTGGCCGGGACGAACACCTAGGCGCAGTTAGCTGAAGCGGCACTGGCCGGTCGGGGAATGGGCTACTCGAAGGCGCCGGGAACGCTCATTCGCCCGGCCCAGCGAACAGGAGGTGGAAGCCCTCGCATGCGACGCCAACCCTCCGGCTTCACGATGGTGGAGATACTGATTGTCATCCTCATTATGGGAATCATTACAGCCTTTGCGCTGCCCTCGGCCATCAATTTTGTCAAAGGCTACCGGCTGCACGCCGATGCCTCCGCCATCGCCTCACAACTGAACGTCACGCGCTTCCGGGCCACTTCGCAGTACACGCCCTATCGGCTGCACGTCTCCGCCTCCAACAATTTCTTCAGCATGGACAGGATGAACACGAGCAGCCCTTCCTACGGCTCCCCCTTCACGGAGATCACCCTTGGCCTTTCGCAGGGGGACAGCTTTCTGACGGCCTGCCCGGTCTCCACCAAGCCGGGGACACTTCCCTCCAGCTTCACGGCCGCTTCAACCGACATCTACTTCAACACGCGAGGGCTCCCGGTGGACATTGACGGGTTGCCGATCAACACCAACGCCATCTATCTCAAGAATGACAACAACCTCTACGATGCGATCACCGTATCGCTAGGCGGGAGGATCACGGTTTGGGGGTACGCGCCGACGACCAGTACGTGGGTGGCGCGCTGAGAGGATGCCGCCAGGAGATCTACGATGACCAAGAACCAGCAAGGCGTTTCACTCATTGAAGCGATGATCGCGGTTCTCATGTCCATGATCGTGATGACCTCGTTGGGCGGCGTGGTCTTCATGTCGACGGTGCAGAACAAGAATCAGGGCGTGGAGATGAGCCGCGTCACCGTCTACGCGCAGGACAAGATCGAGACGCTGATGAACCTGGACTGGTACGATTGCACGCAGGCCACGCCCGTCGCGGGCTGCAATACGACGGGGATTACCGGCACAGCGTGGAACCAGGGCTTGAGAACCGGCGGAACGCTCGATTCCACCTCCGGATGCCCGTCCTCGGGCACCACAGTCGGGTACATTGACTTTCTCGATGCCGCCGGCAACCAGTTTAGCGGCGCCGACTGCTCGGCCGTGGGAACCTTCGCCTACCAGCGGCAATGGCAAATCACCGACGTCATCACCTCCGGCGCGGGCGCACCCGGCCTGAAACGCATCGACGTCCAGGTCTGGAGTCGCAACGCCGTCAATACCGGCTCCGCGGCCCCGTCGGCGATGCTGACGACTTTCGTCTCCGAATAGGGGCGGGGCTTGCCCCCGCCCGAGTGCGGGATGACCTACATCTCCGAAAAGGAGAGCCTTATGACGAAGAAGAAACGGAAAGACTCCGCGCCCCCGGCGCGCGGCTCGCGTGAGGCCGGCAATCCCCCGGCGACGGACGGCTTCTCACTGATCGAAGTCCTGGTCACCGTGGTCATCATCACTGTCCTCATGTCGGCGGTCTTCCAGTTCCTACGGTTCAACCAACAGCGCTACCGAGGTGATCAGCTTCTGGCGGAACGCAATCAGGGGGCGCGCAGCGCGCTGGAACTAATGACCCAGGAATTGCAGCAGGCCGGGCACAACCCGAACCTTTCCACGTTCCCGCACCTGACCGGGGCGGTCACCCCCAGCGGCGGCATCGTGGATATCCCCGTGAGCAGTACTGGCGGAATTTTCTACGGTAACCTCATAGAGATCGGGTCCAGCGCCGCGGACGGCAACCGCGAGGTGGTGCAAGTGACGGGCGACGCGACACACACGATTACGTCCACGACCTTTCCCGCGGTCATCACCGTCTCCCACGCCGCCAACCAGCCGGCCTTTACCCGCTCGCTGCCCTTCCCCAACGGAATCCTTTACCAAGCTTCCGCGGTGGGCACCAACCAGTCCGTCAACGTCAACCTCATTCAGTATTTCGGAGACATCGAAGGCAATGGAACACTGCGCTACGGCGAATACAAGCTGTCCGAGCTCGTTCCGCCGGCAACTTCCACTCTCAAATGCACGACCGCCTCGGGGCTGCAGAACTGCCATATTCTGGAGCTTTCTCGATTTCTCACGCAGATCATGAACCCCGACATCCCGGCGTCCAAGAGCGCCACCAGCGACACCTTTTCCCCGCTCGCGGACAACATTCTGGCCTTTCCCGACGCCTCCGGCATATTCCTCAATCCCGATCAAAAACCCATCTTCCGGCTCAACTACGATACCTTCGGCAACCTTACCTATGGGTTCACGACCTACGTGCGATCAGTCGACGTTGATATCACCATGCAGACGGTGGACAAGGACCCCGAAGTTAACGAATTCCGCACCATCCGCATGCGCTCGCACATCGTGCCGACCAATATCAATTACGCCTGGGGAATCACGCTGCTCGGCGGGTCGCCGGATTTGCCCTTTAGGCCCACGGATACTGCCGGACACACGCTGCCCATCCCTGACTAGACGGGAGGAATTCAATGAAAGCCGCAAATGGCAAGAAGCTCGTCCCGATCAAAGGCATCGGGGCGCCGCGAGGCGTGGCGCTCATCCTGGTGATGCTCGCCATCCTGGTCCTTTCCGTTCTGGCGGCGTCGATCGTCTTCAGCGCCCGGTCCGAAACCTTCGCCAGCTACAACTACCGCATCTCCACCCAGGCGGACTATGTGGCCAAAGCGGGGCTGCAGAAAGCTCTCAACTTCTTCAATAGCGACCAGTACAAGGCGGTCGATCCCTCCACCCCCAACACGACATACAGGACCAGTCAATACGCTTCGACCCCCGTAGTTCTCTGGAACGCCACGGACCGCGCCGTCTACTGCATCGCCAACTGCCCGTCAACTCCTCGACCAGTCATGCTCTCTCTCAACTCCAGCGGCTCGTTCAGTGGCAATTATCCCACCAACATCACCAACGCCAGCGGGAACACGATTCCCACCGCGTTCGCCAGCAATTTCTACAATGTGGCCCTCAACCCGCTCGGGAGCGCGACCAACTCCGGCCAGTTCACGGTTACCGCAACCCTGGAAGAATACTTCACCGTCAACGACGCGTTCTATCCCACCATCAACCGCAAGCCCTATGAGGTCTGGTACGTGAAGTCCACCGGGACCTGGAACTCCAATGTGGGCGCCGGCATCGCCAAGCCGACCAGCGTCCAGGAGGCAACGCTCGCGCCAGTCTATCTTCCTTACTTCGCCAATGCTCTGTACGGCATGTGCGACATCACCCTGCAGGGAACCGTCTGTACCGACAGCTATAGCTCGGCGGGTGGCGCCTACAATAACACGAACCCTGGCTGCGTGAGTGCAGGCAGCACCGGAACTAACGCCTTTGCCAGCGGCGCGGGCGTGGGATCGGGTGGCAATGTCACTCTCAATGGCGGAACCTATGTGGTGAACGGTGACGTGAGTTACGGCGCGGATCCGCCTACTTACAGCTCGTTGTGGGCCTGCAGCTCATCTTCGAGCGGCGTGTCGGGATCGGTGTCGGGAGTGACCGGCACCGTGCAACCCGTTCCTGCCATTCCGGAACCGCCCATGCCCACATTTCCAAGTTGCGCTTGGTATGGTGGCTCGTCAGGCACCTCTTGCAGTAAGAACACGTCCTATCCCACACCCCCTAATCCCAGCAGCCCGGGGAATGGTCAATACGTTTGGACGCGGCAAATCTCCGGGGTGTGGTATTACGACGTAAACGGCACCCTCTATCCCATGACGTACCCCAATTGGAGCCCAACCACGGGTTATACGGCGGGGATGGTCGTCAGTCCGGGTAACGGCCACACTTATAATTGCACCGTAGCCGGGACAAGCGGCACTACTCCGCCCTCCCCCTGGCCCACCGGTAGCGGCGCCACGGTCACCGATGGAGGGAGTTGGTCGGCCTGGGCGGCGAGTACGGCATACTCAGTCGGTGCCACCGTCGTACCACCGTCTCCGGGCAACGGACACGTCTACAAGGCCATCACGGCCGGAACAAGCGGGCCTACGCCGCCAGCGTTTCCCACGGCGAGCGGCGGACAGGTTAATGACCCTAGTCCCGCCGTTTGGGCGCAGTACACAACTTACGGAATCAGTTCAGTCATCGGCCAAAACGGACACCTATATGTGGCGGCGACTGCCGGAAGAAGCGGCAAAGCCGTAGCCTCATGGCCCACGACGAGCGGCGCCACGGTTGTCGATAATAGCTTCGACCTATGGGCCGCCAGTACGGTGTACAACCCCGGTGCCGTCGTTAAACCCGTGGGAGGAAACGGCCATATCTATGCCTGCATAAACAACCAGTCGAACAAAAGGACCGGCAGCAGCGCCCCGAGTTGGCCCACAACCAGCGGCGGCACTGTTTGGGACAATAACGTACAGTGGCAAGAATATGGGTCTGATGCCGGCGTGACGTGGGTGGAATCGGGTCCATATGCGGCAGTTACCTGGCAGGAAATTGGCCCGTCGTCAGCGATCACCTGGACTGAGGCAGGAACGAGCGGGAACATCCTCGGCGCGGGGACCAGCAACGATCCCTTCCGGCTCCCTGCCATCTCGGCCGGAAACGGCGGAAACGTCTGCTTGACGGGAGGCGCCACTCCGGACAGCGCTATTTACTATGACATCGGCGACCTCTACATGCACGGTGACATGTCCATTCTCAACGTTGCCAACCAGCCGACCTCCTGCCCGCCGAGCGGATACACCGACGTCGGCTATGCGGTGCTCAATATCTATCAGGAGCTCGATCTCACCGGTCAAGGGATAGCCAACGGTGGCATGCCGCCCCACGCGGCGCCAGCAGCGTTGGTTATTAACGTGTACAACGAAGGCAGCAACGACCTAACCGACGACTCCGTAACCCTGACGGGACAAGCAAATGTGGCGGCAGTCATCACCGCGCTAGGTGGCGCGAAGTTCGCCGGAAGCGGCGCGGGCGGCGCCTTCTGGGGGTCGCTGCTAGCCGGACGAATTACTGACGCTGGGAAGTACGCGGTGCATTACGATCAGTCTCTGAAGGTCCTGAGCGGCAAGCTGATGCCCATGGCCATCCGCAATTACAATCGGCCCAAGCACTAGCGCTCCACCATAGTGATTCAATCCTTAATCCAGCAAGGGCGGGGCCCCGATGAACTGAATCGGGGCATTTGCCCTACCCAGCGGGCTGGCACAGTTCCTGCGCAACGGGAAAAGCCGACGGGAGAATGTAGCCTCTAGGCCTTGCCGACGGGGAGAGACTTCAAGGGGTGAATGAATTCCAGGGCGGCGAGGTGGCAGCGTTCCGAACTGGTCACGCGAACGATTTTGGCGCGCAGCGTGCGCACGGACGAACGGCCGGCGGCTCGCTCGTTGAGGGGTGCGGAAGGGATTTCCAGCGTCAGGCGAGACATGGGAGGGAGGTTTCGGCGCGTGGCCAACACCGCTCCACCTGCACTGACCTCCACGACCGTCGTGAAATCGAGGAAATCTTTGCCCTTTTCGTCCACGCCGCGTGCGAAGACGGGAATCGCCAAGGGCAATCTGTCCCACCGTCGTCTGTCCGCAGTCTGCTTCAGAGCACGCACCTCGGACACAATCACTACAGCCCACTGCAAGATAGCACTCTAACTGCCAAAGCTAGCTCCCGTGACGATATCCCGCCTAACAACTTTGACCCTTATTTTCAGCAATATACAGCCAAAGCAATCCCCCCCTCTTGCCAACATGGTAAAGAAGTCTATGATTTCTGTCAAGAAGCGCAAGCTTTTGTCCCTTCAAAGAAAACTCTTGCGCTTTCCTCCTTGACACCAATGTCCCCGGCGACTACAATCCGTCATCACGCGAGAGTCCATAGGCCTTCAGGCGTGACGACCGGAGTCCACAAGGGTAGGACAGCTTTTCCTGTGTTAGCTCTGCCGGCGGGGCGGCGGTAGAGTCCGTCCGGGCCTAGTCGTCAGGTTGGCGAGGTAGGAGGCCGAACTATGTCCGATACTCCCGAGCCCGAGCCGTCTCCTAAGCCCCAGCCGTCCGGCGAATCCGCGGACCTGACCGGAACGACTGCCCCCGGCCGCGGGGCGGCGGGCCCCGCGCCGGCCGCGGACTTGCAGCACCTTTATCAAGAACTTGCGCAAACCAACGTGCGGTTGGAAGAGGAAGCTCAACGGCGCACCATCGCTCTGGCCACGGCAGCACACCGGCTGAAAACCCCCCTCGCCATTATCTCTGGATACATTGAGCTGCTGCTTAGCCAAAAGGCCGGAACGCTGGTCGAACGACAAATCGAGATCCTGGAAGACACGCAGGAAAACTGTGCCCGGCTGCAGCGGTTCATCCAGGACTTCCTCACCTACAGCGCGCTCGAAACCGGCAGTGTGGCCATCCAGGCCGAGTTGGGCGACCTCAACGCCTGCCTGGCAGAAGTGTATGAACTGTGGTTGCCCAGATTTCAGAAGAAAGGCGTGGCCTTGTACCTGACCGCCGGGACAAGGTTGGACCCCTTCAAGTTCGATTCTTTCAAGATCGAGGAGGTCGTTTCCAACCTCCTGGATAACTCCTTGAAATTCACTCCCGGCGGCGGGTCGGTCTGGCTCTCGGCGGAGCGGCACTTCTGGGATCGGCGCGGCGGCCACGACATTCGCGCTCCCATCGAGCGCCGCAAACTGAACTCCAGCACGCCCAATTCCGTCAAGGTCACGGTCGCCGATACGGGGCCGGGGATTGAGCCGGAATTTCACCAGGAAATCTTCCAGGATTTCTTTCGAATCCCCGGCGCTTCCGAATCCTCGGAAGGCACCGGGCTGGGACTGGCCATCGCCCGCCGGCTTGTGCAGGCGCACAGCGGAAAAATCTGGGTGGAGAGCGAGCCAGGATCGGGGAGCCGGGTTTCCTTCCTGCTTCCGCTCGAGCCGCCCGCGCGGGAAAGTACGGGGACCTCGTAACCGTGGGTTTGCCAGCGACCATCCTGGTGGTGGACGACGAGCCGAGTGTGCTCCGCTATATGCGGACGCTGCTGGAGGTCGAGGACTACAAAGTTGAGACGGCCGCCAGCGGCCGCGAGGCTCTGGAGCGCGTCGAACGAGACCCCCCGCCGGATTTGGTTCTCCTCGACCTTCTTATGCCGGAGTTGGACGGCCTGGGAACGCTTGTGCAGCTCCGTCGGATTCGCCCTGGCATCAAGGTCATCATGCTCTCCTGCGTAAGTGACCCGCGGAAGGTCGTGGAAGCGGGACGTCACGGCGCGACCGACTACCTCACCAAGCCTTTCCAGAAATCCCAGCTTGACTTGCTGCTCAAGCAGTACCTGGACCCCCAAGCGGTCGCCGAGCTTGGCCTGGGCCACGAGGAGGCGGAAGACCTCGGCAACGACTTGTACTTTGTCGCAGCCTCCCCGGAAATGCGTCGGATCCGAGCCCAGGTAGCGCAGATCGCCAGAGTTGAAGTCCCGGTCCTGCTGCTCGGCGAGAGCGGGACCGGCAAGGAAGTCGTGGCGCGCCTGATTCACAAGCTCTCGTCGCGCGCCAACCGGACGTTCCTGAAGGTCAACTGCGCGGCGTTGCCGGCGGAGTTGCTGGAAAGCGAATTGTTTGGCTATGAGGCCGGCGCCTTTACGGGGGCTATGCGCCCCAAGCCCGGGAAATTCGAACTCTGCGACAAGGGCACCATCCTGCTGGACGAAATCGGCGAGATGCCGGTCTCCATGCAGGCTAAGCTGCTGCATGTCCTTCAAGACCAGCAGTTTTCCAGGCTGGGAAGCCGCTCGGTCGTCCGCGTCGACGTGCGCATTCTGGCCGCCACGAATGTGGATGTGCAGCAGGCTATGGCCACCGGAAAACTCCGGCAGGACCTCTACTACCGCCTGAATGCCGTCAGCCTCTTGCTTCCGCCCTTGCGGGAGCGCCGCGAGGAAATCCCGGTAATGCTCCGCCATTTCATGGCCCGCTTCGCCGCTCGCTACGCGCGGACGGCGCTACCACTCTCCCCCCGGCTGTTTGAGGCCTGTCTCCGGCATCCGTGGCCGGGCAACCTGCGTGAGCTGGAGAACTTCGTCAAGCGCTTTCTGATCCTGGGCGACGAATCGCTGGCTTTGGCCGAGCTCGAGACCAGGGATGAGTTCGGCGCGGCCCCGGCAGGTTTCAAGCCCGAGCCCGCTCCAGATCGCCCGGGGGGACTCAAGTCATTGGTGCGCAGCCTGAAGGACGGGGCTGAAATGCAGGCCATCCGGCGAGCTCTGGACGAGACCAACTGGAACCGGAAGAAAGCGGCCGCGCTCTTGAACATTAGTTACAAGGCCCTGCTCTATAAGATCCGCCAGTACGGACTGGGCGAGTAGGGCAGGGCTGCAGCCCGCGGGTTCGCGGACACGCCCCCCGGAACGGCGGCGCTACATTGGCAGGGTAAGCAAAGGGTGGTACAAGAGAAATGGTTTACCCATATGTGAAACCATTTTCCGCTTTCGGTACGTTGGTTGGACACACCTCTGCGCTTCCCCGAAACCATTTATCAGGGATACTCATAAGAGACTCAAATAAAATTACTTATCTTACAACGAGTGCGGGAAAAATATCGGACAAAACGGCTGAATAGGCAAACTTCTGGCACTGCATGTGCAAACAATTTAACTAACGAGTCTCGAAGAGGAAAATGAGGGGGGTTATGTCTACGGCCACTGCGGCAGGTTCTTCGTTGTCCATACCCATCGGAGATCTTCCCCCGGAAGAAGTCATCTTCGGCCGCTCAGAGATCATGCAGGCCGTCCGGCAGAAGGTGGAGAAACTGGCGGGAATGAATGTGCCGGTCCTGATCCAGGGGGAGAGCGGGACAGGCAAGGAAATCATCGCTAAGCTGATCCACAAGCGTTCGCCTTGGCGGGAAGGCCCATTCGTCAAAGTCAACTGCCCCGCCATCCCGGCAACCCTGCTGGAGAGCGAGCTGTTCGGATACGAGAAGGGGGCCTTCACCGGGGCGTACGGCTCGAAGCCCGGACGCGTGGAATTGGCCAATCGCGGCTCACTCTTTTTGGACGAGATTTCCGAGCTTGAGCCGGCGCTGCAGGCCAAACTTCTGCAGCTCCTCCAGGACGGCGAGTTTTGCCGGATTGGCGCGCAGGAGGACAGCAGGGTCCAATTACTGCGCTGATCAGCTATTTTCTGGAGTCCTACAATCTGGCCTACAACCTCTCGGCTCCGCCGCTGTCGCCGCAGGTCGTGCAACTGCTGCAGGGCTACAGTTGGCCGGGGAACATCCGCGAGCTGGAGAACCTCATCAAGCGGTATGTCATTTTGGGCGGCGAGGACACCATCACAGCAGACCTGACCAACCACGCCCCGATGCACTTCAATCCCCGCACCGTGTACACCGACGACGTTCCCTTGAAAGATTTGACGCGGCAGGCCGTGCAGGACCTGGAGCGAAAAGTCATTCTTCAGGTGCTGCAAGCCACCCATTGGAACCGCAAGCAGGCGGCCCGCAAGCTGAGAATCAGCTATCGGGCCCTACTTTACAAGATCCGTCAGGCGGGCCTTCCCTCGCGCAGCACGCACGGCCCTGCCGAATCCGGAGTCGGTCCACCGTTCTCCGCAAACTAGGTTGGAGCAGTATGGGTCTGCCGACTTCACACCGAGTGCCAAAGGTTCGAACGAGTCACAGCGTAGATTACGCCCGGTTTCAGATCGTACGGGCTAGGGATAGTCGCTGCCCGTAAAGTAACCGAAGGGGAGGAACCCATGACGTCGTCACGCGTCGCACCCGTACTCGTAGCGCTCGTCGCATCAGGATTGGCGCTTGCTCCATCCCCTCTGGCTCTTGCGCAGAATCTCGGTCGCAATCCCCTTCTCCGCGCTGCTCCGCGGGCGAGCGCGGCGGCAGTGTTATCCAGCCAGAAAACTCTGCGCAAGGCTCGCGCGACCGTCCTCAAGTCCCGTGTCGAGGGGCCGCTATATTTCGAGGCAAACCAGGGCCAATTCGACCCCGACGTGCGGTTCTTATCTCGTGGCCGTGATCACTCGCTTTTCTTGACATCGAGCGAAGCCGTATTGGTTCTGCCCGGCCACCGGCAGGGATCGCCGCGGCCAGCGGCTCGGAAGCCTCGCCAGGAGCCGAGAGGCAGTAGCGAGAACGGGGTCGCCCGGCTGAAACTCCTCGGGTCGAATCCCTCCCCGCGCATCCTCGGCGTAGGCGAGTTGCCCGGAAAGACCAACTACTTCCTCGGCAAGGATCCTGCTAAATGGCACAGGAACGTCCCGCTTTACGCGCGCGTGCGCTATGAAGCCATCTATCCCGGGGTGGACCTTGTCTATTATGGCGACGACGGCCGTTTGGAGTACGACTTCGTCGTGGCGCCCGGGGCCAACCCGCAGGCGATCCGCTTCGCAGTGGAAGCGGCAAACTCGAAAAACGAAAGCCGAAAATCGAAACCCGAGTCCCGAGTCCCGAGTCGCCAGCCCGTCCGCATCGACGCCCACGGCGACCTGGTGATCTTGACCGCGGGCGGCGAGGTCCGCTTCCACAAGCCAGTCGCCTACCAATCTACAGGCGACAATCGCAGGAAGTACATCAACGCCCGATACGACCTGCGTGCAGTCAATCCAAAATCCAAAATCGAAAATCCAAAATGTGAGCTGGCCTTCCTCGTCGGCCCCTATGACCAGACCCAGCCGCTGATCATCGACCCGGTCCTCACATTCTCGACCTACCTGGGCGGATCGAGTTTCGACGGCGCCGTGGCTGTCGCCGCGGACTCCAATTATATCTACGTGGCTGGGCAAACCGATTCCGACAATTTCCCTATCGCAAACCCGTATCAGTCAAGCCCCGGACAAACCGTAGGCTGCCCCAGCAGCATCAGCCCTGACCCATGCTTAGACGCGTTTGTGAGCAAGCTGAGCCCGGACGGGGCGACTCTGATTTACTCCACATACCTGGGAGGCGAAGCCACCGATGCCGCCCTGGGCCTAGCGGTGTATGGCGGGAACGCCTATATAACAGGCGACACGAACTCGACGGGCTTTCCCGTGACGGCGAGCGCGTTCCAGGGAACGCTCGTCCCCGCTTCGTGCACGACGACCGACGGCTCGAACCTTCCAGTCAACTGTGACGATGCTTTCATAGCCAAGCTGAGCAGCGACGGAAGCCAGCTCCTTTACTCCACCTATCTCGGCGGCTCGGCTGTGGACTATGCGAACGGTATTGCCGTCGACTCGACCGGCGGGGCGTACGTAACCGGCTTCACCAACTCCACAGATTTGCCCTTTACCGTAGGAGCTTATCAGACCGCGCTGGCGGCTGGTACCTGCGGCATTGCGCCCGATACGTATCCTTGCGGTGATGCCTTCGTGGGCAAGTTCGATCCAACACTGTCGGGCACGGCATCGCTAGTCTATCTCACCTACCTCGGCGGCGACGGGGACGACTACGGGAACAGCATCGCCGTGGACTCGTCCGGGAACGCCTATGTCGCCGGCTCCACGGCGCCAGGCAATTCGCAACCGTACACGTTTCTCCCGATCCCGAGTCTCAACGGCTTTCGGACAACTTACGGAGGAGGCGGCGCGGACGCTTTCATCGCCAAGCTCAATAGCACTGGAACAGACGTCGTTTATGCGTCATTTCTGGGCGGAGGGAGCACCGATCAAGCCTCCTGGGGGCTCACGTCCGGTGGGACATGCCTAGGTGCGGGCGGAAGTCCCTTCGATTGCTACGACGCGTTCCTGACAAAAATTGATACGAACGTGTCAGGACCGAACTCACTCCTCTACTCAACCTATCTCGGTGGCAGCGGCGACGACCGCGGAACCGCCGTGGCGGTGGACACATCCGGCAACGCCTATGTGACAGGCGGAACGGACTCGTCCGACTTCCCCCTGAAGTCGCCTCTCCGAGGGGTCCTTGCCGGAGACTACGACGCTTTTGTCAGCAAGTTCGACCTTTCGCAGTCGGGGGCGGCATCGCTATTGTTCTCGACGTATGGGGGCGGAAGCGACCTTGATGTCGCCTATGGCGTTGCCGTCGATTCGTCGGACAACGTTTTCGTGGCAGGCCAAACAGACTCGACGAATTTCCCCACTGAGGGCGCGCTTCAGACCTCTTCGGGCGGGTCGACCGATGCGTTCGTCGCGGCGATCAACCTGTCGCCCCACCCCGACTTCCTCCTGGAAGCCCTCTCCGTGCCCGCGGCGATCCCCGCTCCCGCTGGAGGCTCAGCAGACTTTAACGTACGAGTCACGCCGCAAGATGGGTACAACCAATCCGTGTTCCTATCGTGCAGCACGACGCCGGCGAGCTCGACCATGACGTGCAGCGTTTCACCTACCTCGGTCGGTCTGACGGACGGCGTCAGTCCCCAAGATGCTGCGGCCACCGTCACCACGACGCGCCGCTCCATCGCGCCGCTGAGCCGTGCACCCGAAGTGCCTCCGGCCGGCTTTGGCTCGTGGGCCGGCCACTACTGGTACTTGGTTCTACTCATATTTCTCTTGATGACCGCGGCCGCAGCGGCCAGGCCGCGACGAACCCAACTGGTCTTGGCGGCTTCGCTACTCGTGGTCCTGGTGTGGGCTTCCTGCGGAGGCGGGGGCGGGGGAGGCGGCGGAGGCGGCACCAACCCGCCGCCATCACCACCCGGCACACCTGCCGGCAGCTACACCGTAGCGGTGACAGGCACCTCGGGCAACTTGAGCCACAGCACGGCCGTTACGCTGACCGTCAACTAGGTAGGGGCCCCCCGCCCAGGGGGCGATGCTTGCATCGCCCCTGCCAGCTCGTTCAATCCCAACTTCGGGATCGGGGCTCAACCTCGCTGCAACGCTTCCAGCGCCTTCCGCGCCTCGTCCGCGCTGGGGTGCTTGGGGTTGATCTGGACGGCTCGCTCCAGGTGCTGCCTGACTTTCCCGAGATCGTTCCGCTTCTGGTACACCAACCCCAGATGATCGTGATAAGTGGGGCTCTGGGGGTTCTTTCGCACGCCATGCTGAGACTTCCAGGTCTGAGACATTATCGACGTTGATGTTGATACATTGGTTGACGTCCGCCCTCGTGGCGCTCGACGGGAGAACCAGCAAACCGAGCAGAGGTATAGCAGTGGGAGCCTTCTCCATTATCCCCTCCACACCACACCGGGCGAAAACACCGAGTCTTGCTTCCGATTACGGCAATTGAGCGCCCAAACAGACATGCACTCGGTCGGGCAGTGCCAACAGAAATCTAACTCATTCTAAGCAATTGGTCTCCAAGCCTCCGAAGGGTGACTCTAATGCCGAATTAAGGCGAAATGTCGATGTGCAATCAGGCTCGCCCAGGTGACCGGAGGTTGCATGTAAGGTCGTGGGCCCAGCTCGCGAACCACCCACAGCTTTTGCCGCCGGGCGCGCGGGGCCGACGTATCCTGTGACTGGGCTATTCAGGAATGAACTGCGGGAGGATGGGGACGATTTCTTCTGCATAGGCCATGGCACGTTTCTGAGAGGATTCGACGCTCTCGCCAAGCGCTTGGGGCGTGCTGACACGCACCAGGGCCCCGTCAGTGCGATTCTTGCCGATCGCATCCATGACCTGGTAAAACTTGGCCCAGTATTCGCTGGCCACCGCGCGCCCTTGGGACTGATACCAATAGAGGACAAACAGCCGATTGCTTCCTCTCTGCAAGATATACCGGTTCACAAGAACGACCTGTCCATCCGCGCGGCGGAGGGGAATGTGGCTCGATTCCACAGGCTCCCAACCTGATCCTGGCAAGCAATTCTTGGGGGAATGGAAGGAGCTCCCCGTCCTCTGGCTCGGAAAATAGGCGAGGAAGAACTCAATCGGCGGCTCGCCCGGCGACCGGGCGTAGACTCGTTGCATGAAATCTCCCTCTCCAAGGATCTTTCGGATGTCGTCGGAGATGAGAATGTCCCCTCGGCTTGTCCAGTCCGCGACTCGCGCCGGAAACGAAGCTAACGCTTGGCGCGCGGGCAGGTTTTCGGCGTGGCTGCGGGAGCGGAGAAACAGCGCCGTGCCCACCAGCAGCGCAAGCACAACCCAAAAACGGACTTGGTTTTGACGCATTCGCTCCCACGCTCCTCGCGCCGGGCGTCACAACCAGGCTTGCTGATGGAGCGCCCCGATTCATCGGGGCATGCCAGGCAGAAGCCCAGCGCTGCTAAGGACCCTTCCCCTTCCCAAGCCTGCGGTCGACGACTCGCAACGCGCTATCCAAAGAGAAGAGCAGCAACATGGCCAGAACGAAAATGAGCCAGCCGGAAAAAGTGTGAAAGAAGCCCTCAGCCTTTTCCGGGGACCAGTAATAGGCCAGCAGGCCCGTGCCGACAACTCGCAACCCATTTGCGATCACGGCAATGGGGACGGCGCAAACCGCGAACAGGGCGCGCCGGGAAAATCGCGATTCCAGGAAATAGCCATAAATGATCGCCAAGGTCACCAGAGAGAGCAGCGACCGGATCCCGCTGCACGCCTCCGCAACCTCCAGCGACGTGGAGGCCAGTTGCATCACGTTGCCCTGACGGAGAACAGGGACTCCCAAGAGTTCCAGCACAGCGCTGGCACCCCGCGAGGCCAGCAATTGCAGAGGAAAAGTAATGTGATTCAAAATGATGGCGGGGATAGGAATCATCAGGAACAGGAACGCCCACGGAAACAGGAGCGCGCGGAAGTGCGGCCAGCCGAGAAAGTAGATGATCAATCCGGCCAGCAAGAAAATGAGCGAACTCCTGGAGAGAAAATACTCCGCTCCCAAGACGCCCACCATCAAGAGGCAAAGCGAACCAGCCACAACGGGAATACCCAGCCAGGACGGCCGCGCCGGCAGGGACCTCCAATCTCGCCGCGCACGCCAAGCTACAAATAAAGAGAACGGCACCACCAAGAAACCGTGCGAGGCATCAGGGTCGTTCCACCAGTCCTCGCTCAAACGCGCAAGGATCGGAACGTAGAGATAGCCAACCGCCACGGTCACCAGCGCCGCCTGCCACCAAAATGTCCGCAATGCCGGACCTTGCTGCAAAACGGCTGTCGCGGCAGATTCTTCAGCGGGTTGCTTCATGTCAGACCTGGCAAAAGGTCACCAGCATAGCGAATCCTGAATCGTAAGGCAATTATAGTTCCGGCGCTCGAGACGCCGAGGGACAGGACAACCAAACCGTCCTGCAGAGGATTCACCGGGCACATACAGAACGCACATCCTGCCGGGGCAAAAAAGGGAAAACAATTTCCACTTTGTGGTAATCCGTTTGAATATGAGCTTGGTTTCTGTCACAATGCCCCTGCTGCGTTCTCGCCTAAGTCTGTGAAACACCGGAGGTTGAGTAGTCTTGCACATCCCGCACGCAAAGCGTTCACATTGGCCAGTCCCATGCAACGCCGAGCTTGGGCCTTTTCTTAGGCCGAGAAACACGACATCAAGTTGTGTTTGACGAGGACCAATGGCATCGCATGTCCCACTCAGCATGGCAATCCCAGGCGTGGCTGTCACCCAAGGTGGTCGCGATCATGCCTTTGTTGCAGGAACCAGCGCGTCGATGCGCTCGGTCGAGCGCATGATGGCCGACATCGCGTGCACGGATATCCCGGTCCTACTCGCAGGCGAGAGCGGCACAGGGAAAGAAGAAGTGGCCGTGCGCATCCACCAGCTTTCTGGGCGGCAGAGTCAACCCTTCGTGAAAGTGATTTGTGCTGCGCTGGGCTCAGACTCCCTCGACGAGATTCTGCGCGGTCCACAGGAGGCGGCAGGCACGGAGGGGAGCGTCTGGTATGGCACGGTCTTTTTCGACGAAGTGAGCGAACTCGACTCGCCCTGCCAAGTGAAGCTCCTGCATTCGCTTCCCGATGGTGACGCAGTCCCGAATCTGCGTTCCCTCCGCGCGCGGATCATCTCCGCCACCTGTCAGAACTTGGACGAGGAAGTCCGACGCGGGAAGTTTCGCAAGGAACTGTACTACCGGCTGAAAGGTGCGTGTTTACGCCTGCCGCCGTTGCGGGAACGCAAAGAGGATATCCCGGCCCTGGTGGAGTTCTTTCTCACCAAGCACTCTTCGCTGCTGGGCCGTCCACGTCCAACCATCAGTCTTCCCACGCTCCAGATCATGCGGGACTACGCTTGGCCCGGAAACATTCGCGAACTGGAGAACGTGGTCAAGAAAGTCGTAGCCCTCGGTGATGAGTCGGTGGTGGTCCTGGACCTGGACCCCTCCGCGGCCGCTTGGACGCGCCCCGTAGCTTCTGCCGAGAAACTCTCGCTGAAGAAAACGGCCCGTGAGGCCTCGCGCCACGCCGAGCGCGAACTGATTCTGCAGGTCCTGAACCGGGTGCGCTGGAACCGGAAGCGCGCCGCGCAGGAACTTCAGATCAGCTACAAGGCCCTTTTGTACAAACTCAAGCAGATGGGATTGGACAGTTCCGCCACCCCGTGAACCCGGGAGGGATTTGATCATGCGCCGAATGACGCTGTTCCCCTTACTCGTTCTGCTGCTGCATTGGGCCAGCTTCGATGCCGCGCCGCAGCGCGTGGGGGACAAGGCTAAGGCGACGACTCAAGGGACTGCCCAGGCCGAGGCGCGCCCCAGCCCGAAGGCCGCCACCGACGACCCCACATACATCATTGGCGCGGACGACATGCTGGACATCAGCGTCTGGAAGGAGACCGACGTTTCGCGGACGGTGCCCGTGCGGCCGGATGGAAAGATCTCACTGCCCCTGTTGAATGATGTTCCGGCGGCGGGACTCACTCCGATGCAATTGCAGCAGCAGATCACGGAGAAGCTTCGCAAATTCTTGACCGAGCCGCAGGTCACCGTCATCGTGACGCAGATTAACAGCCGGCGGGTCTATATCATGGGCGAAGTCAATCGCCCCGGCATGTTTCCGCTGCTTCCCAACATGACGATCCTGCAGCTCGTCACGACTGCGGGCGGGTTCACGCAATTTGCCAACACGAGCAAGGTTCGTCTCCTGCGCAATGAGAACGGAAAACAGGTGGCGTATTCATTCAATTATAAGGAAGTGCTCGCGGGCAGGCAGCCTGAGCAAAATCTGACGCTCAAGCCCGGTGATTCGATTGTTGTCCCATAGGGGGGAACACCTTAATGAACCTTCGTCTTCATTTGCTCGCCGCGATGTTGAGCCTGGCGCTGATGGGGATGCCCGCCCAGGCGCAGCAGCCCGGAAGCTCGAACCCACTGGGAGCCCCGACGCCGACCAACCCGCAAGCGGAGACCCCGGAGCAGGCACCCACGGCGACGAACGCTCCCGTCGCGGACACCCGGCCCCTCAGCGGCGCGGAGGACATTGGCGTGGGATTACGCACCCGAGGGCGCAACTACGTCCTGCCCTCGCTCCAGATCTACGCTTACGGAGACACGAACCGATCGCTGATCACTATGGGGGAAACGGGAACCGAGCTGGAGGGGAGCGTGACCGGGCGTTTGGCCGTCCAGCATGTAAGCAGAACGCGCCAGTTCACGATGGACTACATGGGTGGCGGCATGTTCTACGCTCGGGAATCCAGTTTGAACGCCACAATGCACGCAATAGGTCTCTCGCAAACGTTCACGGGGCGGCGCTGGGCGCTGATGCTGGGCGATCGCGCCAGCTACCTGCCGGAATCCCCCTTCGGCTTCGGCGGCTTCGGATCACTGGACACCGGCCTATCGGGAGTCGGCGGTGCGTTCGGGATGAATCTGGGGAGCCTCAGTCCGGCTTTCAGCATGGGTCAAACTCTGGTCTCGGGCCGGGGATATCGAATCAGCAACGTCACCCTCGCGCAGATCCAGTACAACACGAGCGCGCGGTCTACGATCACCGCGGCCGCTTCATACGGCCTCCTTCGGTTCGAAGAATCCGGGCTGATCGACAGCGACCACCGAATCTTCACGTTAGGGTACGATCGGAACCTCAATCGCCGAGACAGCGTGGGAGTGACGTACGGCGTCAGCATGTTCCGCTTCCGGGGTCTCCCTCAAGCCTTTGATGACCACTTCGTTCAGATTTCCTACGGGCACAGGATTACCGGACGATTGGGTTTCGAGCTTGCCGGGGGCCCAGAGATCGACAAGTTCAAAAGTTCTCTGACCGACTCCTCGCTTCGGTATTACTGGAACCTGCACAGCGCCTTGCGCTACCGATGGCCGCGGTCGGACATGGCGCTGACTTACAGCCGCTACACGACGAGTGGATCGGGCTTGCTCCTCGGTGCGCAGACGGATGAAATCCGATTCTCCGCCTCGAGGCGTTTCACGCGGAGTTGGTCCGGGTCGTTCTCCCCGGGACTTTCCCGCAATGCGCAGTTAGAGGAGACCACCAGCAGTTCCGTGCACTACAACACTTATTATGTTGGAGGCGGGTTGCAGCGGTCGCTTGGCCGATACACTGATGTATCTCTCAATTACACTTTCCAGGGGCAGATGAATAAAAGCACGGACGCAGCCGGGGTCTCGATCAACAACACCCTCAACCGGCACGTTTTCGGGCTGGCGGTCTCATGGCACGGCCGTCAACTCGAGGTCGATTGAGGGAAAGTCGCGGCGTTTTGCCACGACGGTAGAAGGAGATCACAGATGTTGGGACATCGAGAGCTCAATTTTGAGGATTACATGGCGATCCTGCGCCGACGGCGCTGGATCATTCTAATTCCCATGGTCGTCGCGCCGCTCGTCACCTATCTGGTCTCCTTGACATTGTCCGACCGCTACACCTCCCGGACTTTGGTACTGGTGGAGCAGCAGAAGGTCCCGGATTCGGTTGTGAAGTCCGTGGTCACCGAGGACCTGGCGCAACGTCTGGCATCCATGGAGGAGCAGATCCTCAGTCGCACGCGGCTCCAACCGATCATCGAAAAATTCGGGCTCTTCAAGGAAGACGCCGGAAAGTTACACATGGAGGATATGGTGGACCGCCTCCGGAAGTCGATCGAGGTCACCCCGATTCGGCCGATGACCGGCACGCGGTCGGAGGAACTGCCAGGCTTCTATATCAGCTTTACGGCGGGGAACGCGCGCCTGGCCCAGCAGGTCTGCGCGGAAATCACCTCCATGTTCATCGAGGAGAACCTCCGTGCCCGCGAACAACGCTCGCAGGGAACCACGGAGTTCCTCTCTCATCAGCTCGAGGACGCCAAGCGTAAGCTGGACGACCAGGACGCAAAGCTGGCGGTGTTCAAGCAGAAATACTTCGGCTCGCTGCCCGGGCAAGAACAATCCAATATCAGCATTCTGGCCGGACTCAACTCCCAGTTCGACGCCGTCACTCAGGCCCTGGGACGAGCTCAACAGGACAGGGCTTACGCCGACTCGCTCCTCAGCCAGCAACTGTCGCAGCTGGAGTCCACGCCGACCGCAAGCGCGGGCCCAGAGCCGGATTCGCTCGAGAAGCAGCTCGCCGAACTGCAGAACCAACTCCTGGGGGCGCAAGCGCGGTACACTGACGACCATCCTGACGTCATCAAACTGAAGCTCGCCATCGCCGACCTCAAGAGGAAGATCGAGGACTCTCACGCACAAAACCCAGGCAAGCCCGAGTCGGCCGAGGCGAAGCCAACTCGACAACCCACGCCGCAGATCCAGCAGTTGCGGGCCACCGTTCATCAGCTCGAGCAGACCATCCAGCAAAAAACCAAGGAGCAAGCCCAGATTCGGGAGCAAATTGGCCTCTACCAGGGTCGCCTGTCTATGAGCCCCGGCGTGGAGCAGCAGTACAAGGAACTGACGCGCGACTATCAAACCGCTCTGGCGTTCTATAACGATCTTTTGGCCAAAGAGAGCGAGTCCCAGATGTCCACCAATCTCGAGAGGCGGCAGCAGGGCGAGCAATTCCGGGTAATGGATCCTGCCAACCTGCCCGAGAGTCCCTCGTTCCCTAACCGCCCTCTATTTGCGGCGGCAGGCCTGGGCGTGGGGCTGGCGATAGGGCTGGGAATTACGATCCTGCTCGAAGCGAAGGACAAGGCGCTCCGAACCGATAACGATGTGAAATTCTTCCTCCAGGTTCCGACGTTGGCGATGATTCCGAACCTGGAGGTCGGCAACCCCAAGCGCGGCTGGTTCTGGAGGCGCGCTAAAACCCCGGAACCCAGTGCCGGCCTCCGGGCGGAGGCGTAAAGGATCGCATGTACCGGCAATTCTTCGGGCTGAAAGAAAACCCGTTCAACGTCTCGCCGGATCCTCGGTATCTGTGCGAGACCGAGCACACCCAGGAAGCCCTGGCCTGCCTGTCCTACTGCGTCCAGGCGCGTAAGGGCTTCGCCATGCTGACGGGTGACGTAGGGACGGGCAAGACCACCCTTCTCAACAAGCTGCTCGAAGACCTGCGCCGTGAGGATGTCGCCACGGCCTTCATCTTCAATCCGCGCCTCAACCCGTTCCAATTCCTCGACTACATGATGGCCGATTTCGGGCTCAACTTCGAAACGCGCATGAAGAGCCACTTGCTGGCGCAGTTCAATCAGTGGCTTCTGGGACGTCGCGAAGCCGGCAGCACCACCGTCCTCATTGTGGACGAGGCTCAGGACGCCTCCGCCGAGGTCCTGGAAGAGGTGCGCCTGCTCACCAACCTGGAAACTGCTTCCGAGAAACTGTTGCAGATAATTCTGTCCGGTCAGGTGGAGCTGGAAGTGAGGCTTCGCCAGCCCGAGTATCGGCAACTCCGCCAGCGGATCACCTTGCGCGCGAAGACCTATCCACTGTCGATCGAAGAAACCCATCGCTACATCGTGTCGCGCCTGCGGGTGGCGGGCAGCGACGGCCGCCAGATTTTCTCGCCTGAGGCCGTCGCAGCCGTGCACCGCTTTTCGGAAGGCATCCCGCGGGTTGTCAATATCCTCTGTGAGGATTCGCTGATCAGCGCCTTCGTGGAGCACAAGGCTATCGTGCCGCGCGAGATCGTGGAAGCGGTGGCCCGTGAGCTGGAACTCGACCTCTACCCTCCGTCGGCGCCTCCGCCCCCAGAGCGAACCTGGGAGAGTGCCTTCGAAAGCGCTCGGCCGAAGGCCCCCAGCGGGGTCGAATCGCAGCCGCCGGCCCCTGTGGAAAGACGGGCGCCCGTCGAGAGCCCAGCGCCCAAGCCGACTGCCCCAGCTCCCTCTCAGCCCTCGCGCTCCACAACGGGCGCGGCGCCGGTGGCCCTCCAACGACCAGTCAGGCCGCTGCCGGGGCCGTCCACGCCTACGTCTCAGGTTCGGGCTGAAGCGCCGAAGAGCGCTCCGCCAGCGGACGAAGCTCCATTTCCAACTCCGCGAATTACGCTGGGGCCCGCTCGACCGCCGGCCCCCTCAGCTCCGGCCGGGAATGCAGACGAAGAATTTCGCCAAATCCTTCGCACGGAGCCGGCGGCGCCGAGACCGGCTGCCCCGCGGCCCGCTGTCAAACTGCCATCCTTTGCCGTCGCGAAGCAGGAGCGAACTTCTACCCTGACATGGGTCTTGCTCATCATCCTTTGCGTCGCCGCAGGCACGGCCGCGACGTTCTACTTCCTTGAGCGCCGGCCGGTGCAGCCGAGCCCGCCTCGGGTGGTCAGTCAGAATGTGGCTCCGCAACCGTCAAGCAATCCTGTGGAGCCTGCACCCGCTGCAAGTGCCGCTCCGCAACCCCCCACGCTCACACCCGCGCAGGTGCCGGCACCGACAGCAGTCAAGCCCAGCGAGCGCACGGTCAAGCCGAAGCCCGAGCACCGTCCGCCTGAGGTGAGAACGCGAGAGAGCCAGTCGCAACCGGAACGGAAGCCGCAGGCAACAGCCGTGCCGACGCCGGGCGTGGGCCAGCTCTATATCACTTCAAATGTTGCAGGAGCCAGGATCACGGTGGACGGCCGCACATCGCCAGAGTGGGTGACTCCTTATGTCTTCACCGGAGTCCCCTTAGGAAGCCACGAAGTCGTCGTTTCAAGGAGTGGTTACGCGAACGCCTCCGGGCGCGTTCAGGTGGAAGACGGGCGCATCGCCCCCTTCAGCGCTCAACTCACCCCAGAAGGCGGGGGGGAGATCAATATCGTCACCAACCCTCCGGGGCTCGAGATCTCAATCGACGGCGGGGCGTTTGCTGCCAGTCCGGTGCGGGCTGTCGTCAGTGCGGGTCCGCACACTTACCGCATCAAGCTGCCCAGTTCGCGAGTTTATGAAGGAACGTTTGACATGCAGAATGGGGGAATCATTACCCGGAGAGTCGACTTCGCCGGAGGCGAATGGCTGACGCCAACGCCGACACATTAGGGGGGCCATGGCCTGTCACCTGATGGCGCCAGGGGCCAGAAAGTCTTAGCTATCTATGTACAGAAAGTTCTACGGCTTACAGGAAAACCCGTTTAACGTCACCCCCGACCCGCGCTACCTCTTTTCCACGCAGCACACGGAGGAAGCCCTGGCTTGCCTGAATTACGGCGTGTTGAATCGCAAGGGATTTATCCTGCTCACGGGCGAGGTTGGAACGGGAAAGACAACCCTGCTCAACAAGCTGCTCGATGGCCTGCGGCAGCAAGGGGTGGCCACGGCCTTCGTCTTCAACGCGCGCTTCAACGTGCCCCAATTCTTCGACTACGTGCTAGCGGACTTCGGCCTAGCACACGAGTCGCGTCTGAAGAGCCAGATGCTACTTTCGCTGAACCAGTGGCTCCTGGAGCGTTACCGGGCCGGCGGCACCACGACGCTGATCATCGACGAGGCTCACAACATCTCCTCCGAGCTTCTGGAAGAGATCCGGCTACTCGCAAACCTCGAGACATCGACCGAGAAGCTGCTGCAGATCGTGCTCTCGGGCCAGCCGGAATTGGAGCACAAACTCCGGCGCGCAG
>JAIQGH010000061.1 GCA_020072655.1 Terriglobia bacterium
ATCGAGCAAGGCGAGATCGCACACCATTCCAGTGGCGGGATCAACCTCGCCCGCCACCGTCACCTCCAACACGTAGTTATGACCATGGCCGTGCGGGTTGTTGCATTTGCCGTAGATGCGGACGTTCTCCTGCGGACTGAGCGCCTCATTGTGAAGGCGATGCGCGGCAGAGAACCGGTAACGCCGGGTCAGAAAAACCATCACTCACCGTAATAGTCTACGAACAGATCGGGTGTCTCGTACAGCCGGATTCGATGCAGAGTGCCAAAGGTTAGTTTCGGCGCGAGGCGTCTCCAGATTTCGATGGCAATGTTCTCGGTCGTCGGGATGACGGTTGAAAACGTTGGCACTTCCTTGTTGAGAAAACGATGGTCCATCGCCTCCAGAATTTCCTGCTCCAGGATCTTTTTCAGCTCTTTCAGGTCGAGCACCATACCGGTCGTGGGATCGACTTCGCCCGCCACCGTAACTTCCAGTGTGTAGTTGTGCCCGTGGCCGTGCGGGTTGTTGCATTTGCCGAAGACGCGGCGGTTCTCCTCCGGGCTCAGGTTGGGATTGTGATAGAAATGCGCGGCGGCGAATTCTGCCCGGCGAGTAACGTAAATCATTTTCTCCCCTCTGTCGAATACACCCGGCCCTTCCACTGAACCTTGCCACCCAGCCGGTAGGCGCGGGCCGAATTCAGCAAGAGCAGCCCAAGAATCGCCGCACCGGTCGTCTGGTAAGCAGCCAAGCCTGGGTCAAAGCCGATCCGGCCGAGCGCCTGGCTGTAGGTCCACTGGCGCCAAACGGCAAGAAGAAAAAATGCCATGGCCGCTAACAATGTCCAATCGGCGGCGACACCCAGTGCCCAGGCGAGCGCCAAGCCAAGGAACGCCAGCGCGGGCAGGAGATCCAGCAACCAGAGCTCAGCGAGCGTGGCAAGCATGCGGGTCACGTTCCGGCCGTAGAGCAAGTAAAGGTTCTTCGTCCACCCGCGCCACATTTCGGAGAAACTCCCATACATGCGGGTAATCACCCACTGCGAACCCGGTAGAAAAAGCAATCGGTCACCTGCCGATTTCACGCGTCGCGCCAATTCCACATCCTCGAGGATCGCGCCGCGCACGGCCTCGTGGCCTCCGGCGCGCTCGTAGGCCGAGCGGCGAATCAACACGTACTGGCCATTGGCCGCCGCCGCGGGCGACGCCGGGTCCGAGACATCCCGAAAACGATAGAGCCGCGCCAAATGGGCGTAGACCAGCGGGATGACACATTTCTCCCACACCGTATCCGTCGACTGTCCCGGGGAAAGTGAAAGGAGGTCCGCACCCTCACGCTCGGCGCGCTCAAGCAGTGCGGCGAGGCTCCCCGGCATGTGCTCGGTATCGGCGTCGGTAAAGAGCAGCCAATCGCCCGAGGCCGCGTGCGCACCGGTCGCCGCCGCGTACGTCTTGCCCGTCCACCCCGCCGGCAAGGAGTTTGTTCGCATCACGCGCAGGTTCGGAATCTTCGCCTGCAAGCTCTCCAAGATCTGCGCGGTGCGGTCCTCGGAGTGGTCGTCCACTACCAGTATTTCCCGCAGACCCTCCTGCGCCGCCAGCGAACTTACTACGCGCGCGATGTTCGCTTCCTCATTGCGGGCGGGGATAATTACCGAGACGCGGCCCTGCTTCGACTCCGCCATGGATGCGGCCCCAGCGAACGAGAAGCACGGGTGGGCCGTTGCTCACCTCAGTAGAGCCGACCTTCCCCGGCCCGTTCCCGGCACGAGGTCCGGACCGTCGCCCGGCAACGGACCGAGCCGGGGCGGGCAGGTCGGCATTCGGGGGTTATGCCGGGCTAAACTCCGGCGCTACATAATAGGCTGACCACCGCCCTTTGCTTAAACACCTATTATAATGGAGCTTGCAGGCATGAGCAAAAACAATGCCGTCAAATTGCTGGTGTTCGCTGCGATCGTGGGCGGGACGATCTTCTTTGCGATCCAATCGCGGCAGTCCGAACCGCTCAAGGTTGGCGACGAGGCGCCCGATTTCACCTTGCCTTCCCTTCACCAGCAGCCCATCTCGCTGAGCAATTTCCGGCGCAACGTGGTGGTGCTGAATTTCTGGGCAACGTGGTGCCCGCCTTGCGTCGAGGAAACCCCCAGTCTGAAGCGCTTCGCAGACGCGATGCAAGGCTCGGGGATCACCGTGATCGGGGTGAGCGTGGACCACGACCGGGAAGCGCTGGAGCGATTCGCGGCGGAAGCGCAACTTACCTTTCCCATCGCGCGCGATCCCGACCAGACGGTCGCCGCGCAATACGGGACATTCAAATTCCCAGAAACCTACATCATCGATTCCAACGGAAAGATCGCCCAGAAGCTCATAGGCGCTGTGGATTGGCAGGATCCTAAGATCGTGGCCGTCGTTCGCGGCCTCGCCCGGGCAGGTGTACCGCCGTCCCGATAATGCCTTTCCAAAATGTCAGGCCCACGTGCCCCGATTCGGTAGGGTAGCGCAGAGTTGGTTTCTAACTCTGCGGCCCGTGACCTTACGGAATCACAAGCCGCTCCAACGTGGTAAAACGGGGCGCTACCAGCTTCTCCGAAAACATCCATCAGGTTTCCCGCGCCAACTCCTCCCGCACGACCCGATACAGGTGAACGACGTCCGAGATCACTTCCTGCTCCGGAATGTTCAGCTTCGATTGCCGGTTCACTAGGCGTGCCTGGTAAATGACTCCCGCCAGCATTGCCGCGACGCGCGGGTCGGAATCGTTGTTCGGCTTGTGGGCACTTCGGGCGCTCGATTTCTTCGCCATCGTTTCTCCTCTGCTGCGGCTTGAAGTGCGGCGATTATAACATGGCCATCCGCGTGACCCGCGCAAGAACCTACCACCTGCCCAAACCGATCCACCCTTTCTCGTAGAGGTTCAGCGGTGCAAGGCCCTGTGACTTCACAAAATGCGTATTAGAATGATCTTTGAAGGGCAATATGGTCATCGATCCTGTTTGTGGAATGGAAATCGAGGAGAAGGATGCCGTCGGCTGGCACGAGCACCGGGGCCAGCGGTTTTACTTCTGCAATCCTTCCTGCTTCGAGAATTTCCGCGCCGATCCCGATAAATATCTGGCTCCGAAACCGCCGGCGATCTCGGTGGGAAAAGAAACCTCGGAACCAAGCATCCACGAAAGAGAAGCTGGTCAGGTCCACACTTGTCCCATGCATCCGGAAGTCCGCCAACGCGGCCCCGGATCGTGTCCCGACTGCGGGATGGCCCTCGAGCCGCTTGCGGTTTCGGCACCCGCGAGCAAGACACAGTACGTCTGCCCAATGCACCCTGAGGTCGTCCAAGACCGGCCGGGCGCATGTCCCATATGCGGCATGGCCCTTGAGCCGCGCACGGTAACGATCGAGGAGGGAGCGAATCCGGAGCTCGTCGCGATGACTCGCCGGTTTTGGGTTTGCCTCGTTCTCACGGCTCCGGTGCTTTTTCTCGCCATGTCCGACATGCTTCCCGGCCAACCGGTGCAACAGGCGCTTTCGGCGCGCGTCATCGCCTGGATCGAACTCGCGCTGGCTACGCCCGTCGTCCTCTGGGGCGGATTGCCCTTCTTCGAGCGCGGCTGGGCGTCCATCGTGCGCCGCAGCCTGAACATGTTCACTCTGATCGCTGTCGGCACCGGCACAGCGTATCTCTACAGCCTGATTGCGACGCTCCTGCCGGGCATCTTTCCAAATTCCTTCCGCGGACAGGGCGGCGAGGTCCCCGTGTATTTCGAAGCCGCCGCCGTCATCACCACGCTCGTCCTGCTCGGCCAAGTGCTGGAGCTTCGCGCGCGGAGCCGCACCTCGAGCGCGCTCAAGTCTCTGCTTGGCTTGGCGCCGAAGACCGCTCGCAAGGTCAGCGACAGCCAGGAGGAAGATATCCCGCTTGAACAGGTTCAGCCGGGCGATCGGTTGCGCGTGCGTCCGGGCGAGAAGGTGCCCGTGGACGGCATCGTCCTCGAAGGCTCGAGCTCCGTGGACGAGTCGATGGTAACCGGCGAGCCCATCCCGGTTGAGAAGAAGCCCGGCCACGCAGTCACCGGGGGAACGGTGAACGGCACAGGGAGCTTCTTGATGCGTGCCGAGCGTGTGGGGGCCGACACGCTGCTGGCGCAGATCGTCAGGATGGTGAGCGAAGCCCAGCGCAGCCGCGCCCCCATCCAGCGGCTCGCCGATGTCGTCGCCTCCTATTTCGTCCCCGCCGTGGTCACGGCAGCGGTGATCACCTTCGTGGTCTGGGGCCTTGTGGGCCCCGCGCCGCGCCTCGCCTATGCGCTCGTGAATGCCGTCGCAGTACTCATCATTGCCTGTCCCTGCGCGCTGGGGCTCGCCACGCCGATGTCCATCATGGTGGGCACGGGCCGCGGCGCGCTGGCCGGAGTCCTGATCAAAAATGCCGAGGCCCTGGAAATCTTGGAGAAAGTGGACACGCTGGTCGTGGATAAGACCGGGACGCTGACAGAAGGCAAGCCGCGCGTGGTGGCGGTAAAGACTCTGGCCGGGCGGGAGGAATCCAATTTATTGCGGCTCGCCGCCAGTCTCGAGCGGGCGAGCGAACATCCGGTGGCCTCGGCGGTCGTGGCGAGCGCGCGGGAGAAGAGTCTCTCGCTTGCCGACATCAGCGATTTCGTGTCAACCACCGGCGAAGGAGTCCAAGGGAAGGTGGACGGCTGCACTGTGGCGCTCGGCAATCTGAAGCTATTCGAGAGGCTCGGAATCGATCTCGGGAGTTTGCTCTCGGAAGCTGAGGATCTCCGCCGTCAGGGTCGGACGGTGGTCTTCGTCGCCGTGGACGGTCGGGCCGCCGGGCTCGTGGCTGTCGCCGATCCGATCAAGGCCTCGACGGCCGAAGCCATGCGGATGCTCCACCGAGACGGCATCCGCATTGTCATGCTCACCGGCGATAACCGCGTCACCGCTCAGGCCGTGGCGCGCGAACTGGGCATCGATGAAGTTGAGGCCGAAGTCTTGCCCCAGCAGAAGGGCGAAGTCGTCAAGCGCTTGCAGGCGCAAGGCCGCATCGTGGCCATGGCGGGTGACGGGATCAACGACGCTCCGGCGCTTGCCCAGGCGGAGGTCGGAATCGCCATGGGAACCGGCACCGATGTGGCCATGGAAAGCGCCGGCATCACGCTGGTCAAAGGCGATTTGCGCGGCATCGCCCGCGCCCGCCGATTAAGCCGCGCCACGATGAGGAATATCCGTCAGAACCTTTTCTTCGCCTTCGTCTACAACTCGCTCGGTGTGCCACTGGCCGCGGGCGTACTCTATCCGGTCTTCGGGCTGCTCCTCAGCCCGATGATCGCAGCGGCCGCGATGACGTTCAGTTCCGTCTCGGTGATTTCCAACGCCCTGCGGCTGAGGCGAGTTGCGCTTTAGGCGACCATGACCGTGCCTGTGCTAAGATTTCGCTGATTGCTGGATGCCGCTGAGCATGACTTTCCTGACCACCAGCTACCGTCTCGTCGCACCCCTCACGAATAGGCAGTTGCAGAGCGTCAGCCAGCTTTCAACCCTCTACGGCATTCGCGGGGTGGCGATTGAAGGGGACAAGCTGAAGATCGAATACGACGCCTCGCGGATTCACGAAGCGGAAGTGCTCGCTGCCGTGCGCCGCGTCGGCATCAATGTCCACGCTGAAAAACCTATCCCTCCGGGGGCGTTTGACCACACGGGCGAGTTTAAGGACTTCGCCTGGCCTATCACGGGACTCAGCACCGTCAATCAGCAAGCGAAATAAACGCCGTCTACTTGAGGACTTTTGCCGCCGCCTCCACATCCGACACGCCGAGAACGATGCTGGCGTGGCCAGCACCCTTCAGGATCGTTGCGTAAGCAAAGCGAATATCGACCCCAATATCCGTCAGCTTGCGGGTAACCTTCCCCACCGCCCCAGGCTTGTCGGAGAGGCGGACGTCGAGCACTTGCTCTTCCGTGTACTTCAATCCAAGCTGGTCAAACACTTTCTTGGCCGTCTCCAGATGATTCACGACTAGGCGGACCGGCGCCACTCCGGCCTGATCCGGCACCATCATGCCCGAAATGTTCACTGCTTTCTCGGCGAGCTTCGTACAGAGCTCGGCAAGTGCCCCGCGCTTGTTCTCAACCATCACGGAAAGTTGCGTCACGACTGGCACGGTTCGGCCCTCCTGAGGCTTCGATGTTGGACTCCGAATAAACTCACGAGGACTTTACACAGATTCAGCCAGGCGCGCAACAGCGTGTGCTGGCCTGAATATGCTGGCCATCCTACCGTGCCTTCTTCAAATCTTGCGGTGATCTCCGTGACTTCGGACAACCGGCCACTAGCCCGGCGTCAATCTACTCGGCGTCCCTAGTCAAAACTCGGCCCCTTGACGATAGCCTTCCTAAGGAGTAATCCTGTATTCGTTATGGCGACAAACGGACACTTTCCCCTCGGCACGCTTCATCTGATTGAGAGAACAGCTCCTAGCGTCCCCGCGATCGGCGACTTGGCCCGGGAGGTTCACCAAGCCCTCGCGGGGTTGAACTTGCCCGCCAATAGGTTGCGTGGGCGGCGAATCGCCGTGTCTGCCGGAAGCCGCGGCATCGCCAATTTGCGCGAACTCGTGCGCGCCATTTGCGATTGGCTGAAGTCGGAGGGCGCGTTGCCGTTCATCTTCCCTGCCATGGGAAGCCATGGCGGTGCCACACCCGAAGGCCAGCGGAAAATCCTGGAACAATACGGCGTCACCTCCGAACAGGTTGGGGCGGAGGTTCGCTCCTCGATGGCGGCTGCGCCCGTGGGCAGGACCGCCGAGGGTTTCGAGGTCTACCTGGACCGCCACGCCTGGGAAGCCGACGGGGTGCTGGTGCTCAACCGCGTCAAGCCGCACACGGATTTCTCCGGCAAGATCGAGAGTGGGCTGTTGAAGATGATCGCGGTGGGAATGGGCAAGGAAGAAGGCGCGCGGGAGGTGCATCGCTGGGGCTGGAAGTTCGGCTTCGAGCATGTGATCCGAGCGATGTCGGCGGTGACGCTGGCGAGCGGGAAGATTCTCGGGGGCCTGGCGGTCGTTGAGAACGAAATGCACGAGGTCTGCATGGTCCGCGCGGCCCGGCCGGAGAGCATTGCGGCCTTCGAACAGGATTTGCTTTGCCTTGCCCGGCCACTGGTTCCGCGCATTCCCTTCTCGAAGCTGCAGCTCCTGATCGTCGACGAGCTGGGCAAGAACGTCAGCGGCACCGGCATGGACACGAAAGTCATCGGGCGCGGCGTCGAACTCCAGCCCGGCGAGGCTCCCGCGGTTGACATGATCTACGTCCGCGACTTGACAGCGGAAAGTGACGGCAACGCCTTGGGGGTGGGATTCGCCGATGTGATTCACGACCGCCTCTTTCAGAAGACCGATTTTCGCAAGACCTACCTGAATTGCCGTGTGGCGCTCAACCCTGCCCCTTCCAGGCTCCCGATCCATCTGGGTTCCGATCGGGAAGCGCTCGATATAGCGCTTGGCCACCTTGGACGTCCGGACCCTGACGAGCAACGCGTCGTCTGGATTCGCAACACCCAGTGTTTGAATCGCATGGTCATCTCCGCCGCTCTCACCCGGGAGGCCGGCAAGCTGGCCGGCTGGCGGCTCAGCGCCGAGGAACTGCGACCGGAGTTCGATGCTGACGGGAACGTCGCTCCGGTGCTTTGAGGGCGGTGGAATCTCGTTCGCCCGCCTGACTGTGCCGGAGTTCTGCATTCCAGACATCGGGATTGCCACGGCGGACGCCGAATGTTATGCTCGCGCCGATTTGGGGGCTTTCGCTGGAGTCGCGCTCGGGGGTGTGACTCGATGGGAGGGAAAAATGCGCAAGGCGCTTGGTGTTACTTTCTGCTCAGCGATCCTCTTGACCGTGCTTCCGGCGACACGCTTGCGGGCCGTGCCGGATGAACCCAAGCCGACGGTGGATCTTTCTATCTATCGCCACGCCGTCCACATCGGCTGGGTGGTGAACGATCTCGACCGCGTGGTGGGCTACTGGGAAAAACTCGGATTGAAGAACGTCCGCCGCGATGGTGTCCGGGAGTTCCCGGACACGACGTTTCGCGGCAAGAAGACGCCAGTCAGTATGAAGATGGCGTTCGGCGACATCGGCGGCGTGATGATCGAGTGGATCGAGCCCGTCCAAGGCAAGAGCGTCTACAACGAATTCCTGCAAGCGCATGGGGACGGCGTACAACACCTTGCCTACCCCGTCGCCAGCCCCGAGCAGCTTGAAGAGCAATTGAAGTATTTCAAGGCGAGGGGCGTGGACGTCGTCCAGCGGGGGAGTTGGCAGGCCAAGACCGGCAAGGGCCTATTCGCCTATCTCGATACGGCGCCGAGGGGTGGCGGCCTGACCATCGAACTGGTGTACGACCCTGACCCGCGGACCGGGGCCGCGTCGGAAAACGAGTATCCCTTCAACAAAATCACACAGTATGCCTTCTGCGTTCACGACGACAAGAAAGTAAGTGCCTTTTACGAAGGGCTTGGTTTCGGAGGGATGCCCATTGATCACAGCGTCCCCGTCAACCGCCTCTACCGCGGGCAGCCGGGCAAGTTCGAGATGTACCTCGGCTGGTGGCGCTGGGGCGACGTGACCTTCGAGTGGATCCAATCGCTGGTCGGGCCGAGCATCTACGACGAGTACTTGAAGAAGCACGGCGAGGGGTTCCACCACCTGGCCTTCAACGTCAAAGACATGGACGAGGCGGTCAAGCTGCTCGAAGCCCGGGGCGCGCCCGCCTCGCAGACGGGCGGCTGGGACAGCCCCACCAGCAAAGGGCGCTTCGCGTACATGGACACCGAGCCCTACGGCGGGGTCACCATCGAGCTTCTCTGGAACCAGCCGATGACCCCATAGCCAGCGTCCTCGTGCCCGGATACCGCAACGCTTTGACACCGTGGGGCAAGTATGCTAGCCTATCGCGTGGTGGGCAAGAGAAGCCCGGGGAAGATGCGATGGGCGCAGTCTCTCGCGGGGGAGGCAAAGGAAGGAGGCCGGCGCCAACAATTGCGTTTGAGGAAACGAACCCAAGATCTCGTTTAGAATCAACAAACCTGTCAAAAACGAACCCAAACCTATCGAAGTCTCGGAAAGCAGTCAACCTGCTGACAATACGAGCCTTATCGCGCAGCTAGGACATTATGTCAGATTCTTGTCGGAGGACGTCGAAAGCCCTTGGCCGGCACCGGTCTCGACTTATGCTTGACGGCTGCTCACCCAACGCAGCAATATGGAGTGGGGTCACTACAGGGTCGCGCGATGCGTCCAATGAAGCGGAATAATCCTGCGGGTACGATCGTCTTGCTGGCGAGTCTCCTCGTCGCGGGTCCGTCTCTCGGGCGGGCACAGTCCACTTCGGCGGATTCTCCAAAGCCCGCGGGCCAGGAAACCTCAAAGAAAAGTGAGGGAAAGAAGCCGGCGCTCGCCGAGGCCACACGGGTCAGTACGGAAGAAGCCGCAAGAAGCGTAGCCAAGGAACAATCCAAGCAGAGCAGCGCGAAGGCTGAAGACGAAGAGACCTCCGCCTCCGGTGTAACGGAATTCCATCCAGTGAAAGGCGATCGCAAAAGTGCTCCCGAAGATCGCAGTGGAGAAGAGAACTCCCAGGGCGGAACCCTGAAGAACATCCACGGAACGGTCGAAGGCGCCGCTGATTCTTCAGGCAGCGGGAACCGTGTCGGCGCTGCCGTCGGCGGAAGCTCGCGGGGCGGCAAGACGAGCATTTACGTGAAGACGGAGCGCGACCGGGGAAACCCTCCCTCGCGTTGAGGCATGGCGCAAGCTCCTCACATCTCAAAACCTGTCCTCATGACCGCGCTCTTGGCCGCGGGTCTGCTGATCCCGACTTCCGCTTATCCCACGCCTGCGGCAACCCTGGATTGCAGAGCGATCCCGAGCGCCATTTTAGGCCACGCCGTCAATGTCTGCGTTGCCCTGCCCCCCGGCTATGAGGCTTCCGCGCCGAGGCGATATCCAACCCTCTATTTCCTCCACGGACTTTTCGAGAACGAGAGAAGCTGGAGCGAGCGCGGCGGCGAGGAGGTCTGGGAAGAGCTGACGGCAGCGGGGAAGCTGGGCCCTTTCATTGTCGTGCTGCCGGACGGCGGCAAGACGTTTTACGTGAATTCCTACGACGGCCACGAGCGTTACGAAGACTTCTTCATTCAGGAGCTGGTTCCCGCCATCGACCACAAGTACCGCACCCTCCCTGACGCGAACGCGCGCGGTATCAGCGGCACCTCCATGGGCGGATACGGCGCCTTGCACCTGGCCATGGAGCATCCCGACGTCTTCGGATCGGCCAGTGCGCACAGCGCGGCGCTGCTTCCCAAGTTCCCCCATCCGATTCCCACCGAAGGGCGTTGGGGATTCTATGCGCGTGTGCTTCAGGAACCCTTTGGCGCGCCTTTGAACGAGGCATACTTTGACGCGAACAATCCCCTCACGCTCGCCGAGCATCCGGAGCGCTTCCGGCATTTGAAACTCTATTTTGACTGCGGAGATCAGGACCGTTACGGTTTCGAGGAGGGCGCGCAACTCCTTGACCAAATCCTCGCGGCCAAGGGTTTCGCGCATGAGTTCACGTTGCGCCCCGGTGGACACGGCTGGACCTACCTCGCCCAGTACATGCAATATTCGCTACTCTTCCACTCTCAGGAGTTCCGCCAGGCTGAGCGGGCATTGGCCGCCAAGCAGGCAGGAGGCGCCCGTTGACCCGGCGTCGGAGTGTGGCCTTGTCCTTGGGAGTCACCTTTCTGCTGACCTTGGTCTCGTCTCCGCCCGCCGCCGCCCAGCAGGACGCCGAAACCCGCGTCCTGGACTATATCCGCGAGCACCTGCGACCCGGTGAGCCGTTTCTTGTCACGGACCTCTATAACAACGTCTTTACTCAGCCGGAAGAGCGGAAGGCGCTCGACAAGCTCTATAACGCGCTGTTCCGAATTCCCCGCTTCGCCGTCGAGTACCAGGAACATTTCTCGCGGCTCCCTTCGCTCAAAATCATCGCGGAACAGTTCGACCTGCGGACCCCCGAGGCCGCCGATATCCTGCTACGAGTGCTGGAGGCGGATCCGCGCGTGCCGAATTTCCTCACGCGCGACCCCAAGACACACGAAATCACGCAAATCGACAAGGCCAGAGTCCTCCAAGATCCGCGCTTCGCGCACGCCGTCGCGCGCCAGTTGAGCGGCTGGGAGGGCAAGCCCGCGCCCGTATTCCAGATGATGACGCTCGACGGGAAGGAGCTTGATTCCGAAAGTCTGCGAGGCCGGCCCGTGCTCCTTTACGTCTGGTTCACTGGCTGCCCGCCTTGCATGGAGGAGGCCCCGCAGCTCGTCGCACTGGATCACGAGTTTTCGGGCCGTGGCCTCACGATCGTAGGTGCCAACGCCGACAGCATTCTGGGCCTCGGTTACGATGACGCCGCACGTCGCCGATATGTCGAAACAGAGAAAATACCTTTCACTATCACCAACTGGACGCGCGAGAGCGATGCCGCCTACGGAGGCATTGCCATTTTCCCAGCCCTGTTTCTTATCGACGCAAAAGGTGTCATTATTCGTCACTGGGTCGGGTACGTCAGTGGCGACGTCCTTCGACAGGCAGTGGCGGGGCTATTCGCCGAGCCCACGCCGTCAAAGTAAGCCCAACCGCCGCCCATCTCGGGCTGGGCGTAAACACCTGGAGGGAGATCCCAATCATGAAAAAACTGAATCTTCTGGCGCTGGCCCTCGCTGTCATCGCCCTAGTGGCGCTCGGCGCGGCCACGACTCGGGCCCACGGAGCCGACCGGGGCGAGGCCAAGGCGACGGTCGGCAACGCCCATGTCTCGATTGACTACGGCCGGCCTCTCCTCAAAGGCCGCGATATGCTGAAGATGCTGCCTGTGGGCGGCGTTTGGAGGATCGGAGCGGATGCTCCTACAACTATCACCTCCGACGCTGACCTTGATTTCGGGGGGACCCGCGTGGCGAAAGGCCAGCATATCCTTCTCGCCCGCCTCGCCGAACCGGGCAAGTGGTTCCTGGTGGTCTCCTCAAAGGGGGCTTTCCAGTATGAACCGAGCGCCAAGCTGGCTGAGGTGCCGGTGGACCTCCAGGAGCGGAAGGATCCGGTTGAAGAACTGACGATCACGCTCACCAACAAAGGTGGCCGTGGGGAAATCGAGATCGCCTGGGGCACGGCTCGGTTGATTGCCTCTTTCGCGCCTGCGAAGTAAGGTCGAGCTTCGTGATTCGGGGCTCGTCGGGGGAGCGGAGACCATCCCCGCAAGCTCCGGGCAGCGAATTCTCCGGTCGGCGATTGATCACACGGCATGGCAGAGCCGATTAAAGTCCTCGCTTTTTCGCCCACCCCGATGACGCCGAGTTCCTTTGCGCGGGGACGCTCGGTCATCTGGCCGAGCGTGGCGCGCACGTTCACATTGCGACGATGACCGCGGGCGATTGCGGCAGCACGATACTGCCGGCGGCAAGGATCAGCCGCATCCGCCGAGGCGAGGCCCAACGCGCCGCCCAGCTCCTTGGCGCGTCTTACCGGTGTCTCGGCGAGAGAGATCTGTTGGTTCTCTACGATGCGCCCACCATCCGCAAAGTCCTTGAGCTCGTGCGGCAGGTGGACCCCGATCTCGTCCTGACGCACTCGCAGGTGGACTACATGGTGGACCATGAGACGACCGGCCGCCTGACACAGACCGGTTGTTTTGCGGCGATGGCCCCCAACTTCCGCACCGGTGCGCGACGGCCGGCCAAGGCCACGCGCGCCGTGCCCCACCTCTATTACGCCCAGCCTTTTGGCGGGCGAGATATTCAGGGGGACGAGATCCGCTCGCGTGTCTACGTAGACATCACCTCCACCTTCGAACTCAAAGAACGGATGCTCGCCTGCCACGCTAGCCAGCAAGCGTGGCTGCGCGCGCAACAGGAGATCCCCCGGCCCCAGGACCCCCTTCACGAAATGGCCACGCACGCTGGCACGCTCTCCGGTTTCCGGCTGGCGGAGGGCTTTCGGCAACACCTAGGACAGGGATTCCCGCAGAACAACCTCCTGGGGCGACTCCTCGGCGACCTCGTCCGGGTCGTCGAATCCTGAGCCGCCTCGCTTCCCATATAGCCTGCAGTCCGGGCGGACCGTTTCCTGTGCCGCTGGGGACGCATTAGGAGACTAGGCCAGAAGCGACCGGCCCCGAAAGCCTTTGACCAAACACTCCACATGCATCATCCTTGGGGCGCGCCGGCGGACGTATAATGAGCTTTTGCCGTGAGGGAACGCTGAAGATTCAGGGGTGACACCTCATCTCTGTGGCCGATCACCAGAGCAACCGCAGCGGGATGCGGACCCCCGCCGCGCCGGTTTCTGCACCTGCTGGGAAAACCTGCGTTGGATCAGTTGAGCGACGCGGCAGGCGACGTTGGGCCTTTGCCGGCGCGCTTGTCGTGTGCCTCCTCCTCCCGGCGCCGGTCGTCGGCCAATCCGGGGAATGGGGCCAACGAGTTGTCAGCCTCGAGCTCGAATGCGACGCTCATTTGACCCTGGCCGAATTCGCCAGTGAACTGACTCAGCAGGTGGGTGAGCCGCTCGACCGCTCGAAGGTTCAGGAAACCCTGAAGAATCTCTTCTCCACCGGCCGTTTCCGCGAACTGCGCGCTGAGACCAGGCCAGCGGAAGGCGGCGTGATGCTCGTTTTCGTGGCCCGCGCCCGCTTTTTCGTGGGAACGGTACAAGTGGAAGGCGCGCCGGACGTAATTGATCCCAGTGTGCTCGTCACCGCCTCGGGCCTGCATCTCGGCCAACCGCTCGACGCCGCCGAGCTCGGCTCGGCCGTGCAGCAACTCCTGGCTGTCCTCAAGGAAAACGGGTATTACGCCGCTAAAGTCAATTCTCTCTTTCAACCGGACTTGGAAACTCAAGCTGCCGAGGTCTATTTCTCTGTTACTCCCGGCAATCCCGCTCGGCTGAGCGGCGTGGAATTCCAGGGGACGCTCACCGTGCCGAACGAACGGCTGACGGCCGTTTCAGGCTGGCGCCCGGGAAAGCAACTGACTTCAGCGTTCCTCGAACGCGGGCTCTTCAAGCTCCGCCAGTTCTACACAAAGCAAGGCAGACCCCAAGCGAACGCGACCGTTCAGAGCCGGACTTTGGATCCCTTGTCCAACCGCGAGAAAGTGGTCGTCCTCGTGGAGGCGGGTCCGCTCGTGCACGTCCGGGTGCAGGGCGCCCACGTGTCCTCCTCGACACTGCGAGAGATCCTGCCTGTCTATCACGAAGGCACCATCGACAGCGGGACGGTGAGCGGCGGTGGAGACGATCTGAGGGATTACTTTGAGCGGCGAGGGTATTTCTGGGCCGAAGTCAAAGGACAGCAGAAGGTGATCTCCGACCCGCCGAGGGTGGATATCACTTACAGCGTCAAGCTCGGCGAGCCCGGAGTGTTCGTTGGATACGATTTCCGTGGGAACCGCACGCTCTCGGACGAGGCGCTCGCATCCGTTGTAACAATCCATCCCAGGGACTTCTTCCGGGAGCGCGGCATCTTCACTCAAGAAGGATTAGCCAGGGACGTCACCGCCCTGAAGACGCTCTACGACTCGAACGGTTTCCTGGCCGTCCGCATCACACCCCGTATGGAGGACCACTACCAAGGAGAGGCCGGACACCTGTTCGTCCATTTCGAGATTGAAGAAGGGCCGCAGACGCGCGTCCGGGAACTCCAACTCGAGGGGCTCAGCGCGGAGACTCGCAACGACCTGTGGCATTCGTTGCTCTTGAAGCCCGGGCAGCCGTATTCCCCCGCCAAGGCGCAGGCCGACCATGAGTTCATTCTCAACTACTTCGCCGACCGCGGGTATCCGCAGGCGACGGACGAATGGACGGCCACAGAGCCTTCGCCCGAGCACACGGTCGACGTGATCTTTCAAATCGTCCCCGGAATTCGGGAGAGCATTCGGCGCGTGGCAATCATCGGAAACCAGCACACGCGGCGCGGGACGATCCGACGCGAACTCAGCGTGCGGAGCGGCATCCCTTTGCGGCAAAGCGATGTGCTGGAGTCACAGCGGAGGCTTTACGATCTGGGGATCTTCACCCAGGTGCAAATCGCCCCCGAAGATCCCCAGTCAGCGGAGACCACCTCGCGAACTCTCCTGGTCGACGTCGAAGAGGCGCGCCGCTGGACGGTGGGTTATGGGGGCGGCATCGAGGCGCAACGTCTGGGCAGCAACGCGCCCCAGGGTCAATTGCGCGCGAGCCCGCGACTGTCCCTGGATGTGACCCGGCTGAATGTGGGAGGGCGCGCGCAAACCCTCAGCTTGCGCGGTCGGCTCTCCACGATTGAGACGGGAGGCGCCATCAGCTATCTCATCCCCCACCTCCCCGCACGGCGCGACCTGAGCCTGCGGCTGACGGCGTTGGTTGACCGCAGTCGAGACGTTCTGACCTTCACTTCCCGGCGACGTGAGGCCTCAGTCAGCCTGGAGAAGCGCTACAGTGCCTCAACCTACCTGCTGGGCCGGTTCAGTTTCCGGCGTGTGGAGGCCCAGGACATCCGCATCAACGAGCAACTGATCCCACTTCTGAGCCGGCCGGCGCGCGTGGGCATGTTTGGACTCAGCTACGCGAACGATCACCGGGACGATCCCACGGACGCGACACGGGGGTCATATTCGCTCGCCGACGCGGGAGTCTCGTGGAAGAATTTCGGGTCACAGTCCAATTTCCTCCGGATCTCCGGTCAAAACGCAACCTATTATCGCCTGAATCCCCACTTGGTCTTTGCCCGCAACACGCGCCTGGCCGTCGAGTCAACCTTCGGGACGGTCACACCTATGAGCGAAATCCCGCTCCCGGAACTCTTCTTCGCCGGCGGCAGTGAGTCCCACCGCGGATTCTCAATCAACCAGGCAGGGCCCCGGGACCCGGTGAGCGGCTATCCCATCGGGGGAAAGGCGCTGTTCTTGAACTCGCTCGAAATGCGCGCGCGGTTCGCCGACAATCGCATCGGCTTCGTCCTTTTTCACGACGCCGGAAACGTTTTCTCCGAGATCCAGCGGATGCGTCTGCTGAAATTCACGCAAAGCTCCCCCACGGATCTTGACTACACTTCCCATGCGGTGGGTCTTGGTGTTCGCTATCGCACCCCGGTGGGGCCGGTCCGCTTCGACGTCGGTTACAACTTCAACCCGCCGAAATATCAAGTGGTCGACACTTCCGTGAACCCGGCGGGGATTGTGGAGGTTCGACGATTACCACGTTTCCAGTTCTTTCTGAGCATCGGTCAGAGCTTCTAGTCTCTCTGGCCGCCGCCGTTTTCTTGATGGGGGTGGCAGCCGCAATATCCGTCCCGACGAGGGCGGAGGTCCTCGACCGCGTTATCGCCTCAGTGGGCAGCGATGCCGTTACCGAGAGCGACGCCGAAGATGAGTACCGCCTGGAGAGGTTCCTGGAGGGCGCGTCGCCCGCAACCCGGCCCACCCCGGCCGAACTCGCGGCAGCGCGCGACCGCCTCATCGACCAGAAGTTACTGTTGCTCGAAGCGGAGGCGGAAGGCGGGGAGGAGGCGGACCTTCCGGAGGAGGCGGGCAGGCTACTGGAACAGGCACGCCAGAAATTCCCGGACGACGCTGCCTATCAGCGTGCCCTTCAGGCGTTGAATATGGACAAGCCGACGATCCTCCGCCGCCTGGCTCTCCAGGTCGTGACGCTGCGCCTGATTGACCAGCGTCTCCGTCCTGCAGCCTGGGTCGAACAATCGGAAATTGAGGACTATTACCGCAAAAGTTTTGTCCCGGAGTATGCCCACCGGGCGGGAGGGCCTCCGCCCCCCTTGGAGGAAGTTGCGGGGCAGATTCGGGAAATCCTCGTGCAGAAAAAGATGGACCAACTGCTTACTGACTGGGTGGCCGAGCTCCGGTCCAGCCATCAAGTGAAGATTCATATACGTTCTAGGTCTCCGGGTGCGAGGACAGTGCCGGAACGCACGATGATGAAGCCATTGCGGAGAATCGGGCTGGGCTTAGGGGTGCTGGCCGCACTCCTCGTACTGGCGTTTGCTGCCCTGCGCACTGCGTGGTTCCAGAGCAGGTTGGAACGCCGCGTCGTCGAAAGCCTCGAGTCCCTGACCGGCGGCCGAGTGGAGGTTCAGGGCTTCCGTTTCCGGCCTCTGGCCCTTGAGATCGTCTTGCGGGGTCTGGTAATTCATGGGCGCCAGCGCGAGGGTGAATCGCCGTTCTTAGCAGCCCAGACCGCCACTGTCCGGGTCAACCCGCTGTCGCTCATTCGGCAGCGACTCCTTCTGCGGAGCCTCGACTGGGACACTGCGGAGCTTCACTTCTACACGCGGCCCGACGGGTCCACGAATCTCGTTGAGTCATCTGCCACCGCTGAAGTCAGCCCTCCCATTCACGACCTGTTGAACCTGGAGATCGAGAGCCTCTCTCTGGCCCGGACCAAGATCATATGGGATGAAGCGAAGTTGTCCCTGGATTTGGAGGCCGAAAATACAGCGCTCCTGCTGCGCTACAATCCCGTGCAAGGATACTTGGGCAGCCTTTCTTCCTCGGGAGTACACATCAGGTACGGCAAGCGTTCTCTTCCCACCATCAGCGCGTCGGCTCGATTTGGTTTTTCTGGCCGGGGCCTCGAAGTCAGCCCTGTGACCTGGCAATGCGCCGGCATACACGGCGAAGGCACCTTCAACCTCGTCAACTGGTTCAAGCCGAAAATGCGGGCCTCTTTCCATGCGGAAGGAGGCATCGCCGAGTTGGCGAAGGCTCTTGAGCTTCCCGCTATCACGACTGGCACTCTCGTTATCAACGGCTCGCTGACCTCTCAGGCAAAGGACTTCGCTGCCCAGGGGCGCGTCGAGGGGCGTCAGATTTCGATTGCGACGCCCGCCGTTCAAATTGCGGGCATCGATCTCTCGTCTGAATACTCGGCAAGCTCCAAGGGTGTGGAGATGCCGGGCCTGAACTTGTCGGCGCTCGGAGGGAACCTCCAGGGCCGCCTGACGATGGCGCTTGAAAACTCCTCCGCGCAATTTGCGTTGCGGGGACACGCTCATAACCTCCGCCTCGAGGCAGCGCTGCGAGCGTTCAAGGGTGCGCCCTCCGCGCTCCTCCGCCTCCATCCTGCTTCGCAAATGGGTGGGGCTGTCGAAGCTCGGTGGAGCGATCAGTTCAGGAACTTCCGGTCCGCCTTCGATGTGCGATTGGATCCCGCTGGCGACATGCACGCCGGGATGCTCCCCGTGGGAGGCGAGGTGGGGGCCGTTCTGTCCTTGGCGCCAAGCCCTTCCCTGCTCGTTCAACATGCCAACCTCACCACCCCGCATTCCAGGCTCGATGCCCAGGGGAGTCTCAGCGCATACACGGCGGCCATAACGTTTCAGGCCTCGACCTCAGACTTCGCTGAATGGCGGCCGGTCGTGGAGTCCCTCACCGGTGCCACAAGCCCCATCCCGCTAAAACTTCATTCTGAAGCGCGATTCGCTGGAGAACTCTCAGGCACACTCCGTCGGCCAGAAGTCCGTGGGCGATTTGAACTGGGCCGGTTCGAATACCGGGCATGGACGTGGGACAGCCTTGGGGCAAAACTCCAGGCTTCGCCCGACCGGTTGGAGATTGCCCAAGCTGATTTGCGCCGGGCGCCGAGTTCTTTAGGTCTGTCGGGTTTCGTTTCCTTGACTAATTGGAAGCCTGCTGCGCAGGGATCCTTTCAGCTCACGATACGAGCAAAGCGCACGCCGCTCGAAGGCCTGTTCGCCGCTCTTGACGTGGCCTATCCGCTCCAAGGTTACGCCTCCGGCGACCTGAGCATCGCCGGTCCCCTGTCCGAGCCCTCCGGAAAGGGCGAAGTGCGGCTGGAGAAGGTCCGCTTGGCCGAAGAACCCATCGATTCGTTCTCCGCCCGCCTGCGGGTGGCCGCGCGCCGCTGGTTCATCGAGGACATTCAACTGGCGAAGGGAGCCGGGAGAATGACCGGCCAAGCAAGTGTAGATCCCTCGACACGTCAGTTCCAGGTCGCGCTCGAGGGGAGACAATTCGCACTGTCGGACATCAAACACCTGTCTCCAAGAAACAACACGAATCACACTCCAGTCTGGGGAGGCATCGCGGCCTTCGATATTCGCGGTGAGGGTTTCCCTGGAAATGCGACGCTCGCCGCCCATTGCGATTTGACAAGGATCAGCCTGAACGGGGCGCCAATTGGCGACTTCCACGGGCAAGTGGAGGGAAGCGGCCCGGATTTCCACCTTCGGGGCGCCCTCGCGGGGCCAGAAGGCGAACTGCACCTTGAGGGCAGCGCCCGGGGTGAGGGCAATTGGCCGCTCGAAATATCCGGCGAGTACGTCAACTTTTCGGTCGCCCCTTGGATCCGCTGGCTTTCATCCAAGAAACTCGGCGCCCGGGTAACCGCTAACGGCTCGTTCAACCTCCGCGCACCGTTGAAGGATCTCAGCCAATTGGAGATAGATTCGAAAGCTCGGGATCTGGAAATCAGCTTCCCCAGCCTAGCATGGAAAAACGAAGGCGCGGTCGAGCTCCACTATCGAAAGCGGCGGCTAACCGCCAGCCAATTCCGCCTTCGCGGGCCCGCGACAGACCTTGTGGTCGAAGGCTCCGTCAATTTCCTCAGGACCGCAGAGTTGTTGTTGAATGCCCAAGGCACCGCGGACGCCACCTTGCTCAGCCTCTTCGACCCCGGACTTCAAGCCAGCGGCCGGTCTCAATTGAGGCTTCGGGCCAGTGGCGACGTGCAACACCCCTTGCTCAACGGCACGTTGAGCGTTCAGGACGTGAGCCTCGGCTACGCCGATCTTCCCTTCCGCTTGTCGGCTCTCGAGGGGGAAGTCGCCCTGGAAGGTGATCGCGCGACAATCAAATCTCTCCGCGGATCGAGTGGCGGCGGATCCGTGGTGCTGACGGGGTTCGCGACACTGGGCGACCTGCTGCGGTTCAACATCCTCATGGAACTCAGCCAGGCTCGGGTGCGGTATCCCAGTGGCTTCACTTCGGTTCTTGATGGCAACCTCCGTCTGGTGGGCTCTCCCGCCCGCGCCCAACTCGGCGGAGAACTCGCCGTCCGACAGATGTTCGCCGGCGAGAACTTCAACTGGCTCGCTTGGGTCGGCGAAGCGGGGGGGGCCAGCGCAACAAAACTCCCGGGAATTAGTTCGCCCTACGCATCCAAAGTCCGGCTGGACATCCAGGTCGGCGCCGCCCCCGCTGTCCGCGTCGAGACGCACGATCTTCACTTGGTCGGGGACATCAATCTGCGCCTCCAGGGGACGCTCGCCAACCCGGTGCAAGTTGGGACCGTTCAGATTATCAGTGGCGAGGCCGTCTTCCGCGGCAACCGCTACAAGATCGATCGCGGCAATATCAGCATGACGAATCCCTTTCGGACGCAACCTTTCGTCGATGTCCAGGCCGAGACCCGCATTGAGCGCTATGAGTTGACGGTCACCATTACTGGCCCTCTCGACCGGCTGAGGCTCTCCTATAGCTCCGACCCCCCATTGCCTACCGTGGATATTGTCTCCCTCCTGGCCTTTGGTTATGCCCACCAAGAAGAGGAAATGTCCACCGCACGGAGCCATCCCGTCTCCACCGTGGGGGCGAGCGCTTTGTTGTCGGAAGCCCTCTCGACCCAAGTATCCGGACGCATCCAGCGTCTGTTCGGCGTGAGCAGAATCAAGATCGACCCTAACGTCGGTGCACTGACGGGCACGACGGGTGGGGCGCGCGTCACCGTCGAGCAGCAAGTGACGCGCGACTTCACCTTGACTTACGTGACCACGACGGGTTCGGCTCAGCAACGCATCATCCAGTTCGAATGGAACTTGAGCGACCGAATCTCTCTGCTCGGTGACCGAGATCAGAACGGAGTCCTCGGCCTGGAACTCCGATTCCGCCGACGCTTCAAGTGAGCCTCACGTGGGGCGTCCTCCCCCCACCGTCTCCTTGACGGAACACTGTCCCTTATGCTAAATTAACTATCCGGTTAGTTAAATGAACCAGGCAAACCATCCACGGCGGGACGGGTTTGCGGGGCGCCACCGGCGCGCGGCGGAAACGCGCGCGGCCATCCTGCGCGCCGCGGAAGACCTCTTCGCCCAGGCGGGCCTCGATGGGGCACGAACGGATGCCATCGCCGCTGCGGCGGGTGTGAACAAGGCCTTGCTCTATTACTACTTTAAGAGCAAGGAGGACATCTACCTGGCAGTTCTCGAAGAACACCGGCAGGCATTTCTCGACCAGGCCTTGAATATCCTCTCCCAGAAAGGCCCGGCGGCCCCGGTTCTTTTGCAGTTTGTCGGGACGTACTTCGACTTCATCGGCTCGCACCGGCACTTCGCGAGGCTGTTCCAGAGGTTGATGTTAGCGCACGGCAAAGGCGTGGAGAAGATCGCGCGTCGGCGTATCGTCCCCGTCCAGCGAGCCTTGACGGCCTTGCTCCGCCGGGGCATTCGCCGGGGAGAGTTCCGGCCCTCGGATGTCGGCCACACGGCAGTCTCCGTAGTTGCCCTGACGGTTTTCTATTTCACCGCCGCTCCCATCATTCACATCGTGAGTGGCCGGGACCCCCTTGCAGAGGGGAACGTCCGCAAGCGCCGGCGCGAGGTCCTGCGGTTCATTCGGCACGCGTTGTTTACTCACCCCGAGGCGGTTGCGCTATGAAATGGAAGGCGCTGGTTCCAATTGTTATCCTGCTCGTCTCCGCGGGAGGCGTTGCCTACTACAAGGCTTACATGCGGTCGCAGCCCGTGGTCCTGACGGGCATCGTTACCACGGAGGACGTCCTGGTAAGCTCGCAGATTCAAGGGCAGTTGACCAAACTCCTGGTGAAGGAAGGGGACACCGTCGAGGCGGGCCAGTTGCTGGCCACCATCTTCCCGCGCGAGCTCCAAGCCGACCGCTCCTTCTACGCACACACCGAGCAGAGCACGGCCGCGCAGGTGACGCAGGCCGAGGCGGCGTTGAAGTATCAGGAGGCCCAGACCCGCGACCAGATCCGCCAGGCGGAAGCTGCGCTCGCCTCCGCGGTGGCCCAAGTGGCGCAGGCGAAGGCGGACCTCGAGCGGATGGCGCTCGACTATCGGCGCGCCGAGGATCTCTACAAGCAGAGCATCGACTCCGCCCAGCAGCTCGACCAGGCCCGCACGACCTACCTGGCCCAGAAGGCGCATGTGGAGTCGCTCGAGAAGCAGGTAGAGATGCAGCGCGCGGCGGTGGCTCTGGCGCGTTCCAACGAGGAGCAGATCCAGGTTCGCCGCAGCGAGTTGCAGGCCACCAGACGGCAACTCGCGGCGGCTGCCGCGCAGAAGGAGAAGGCCATCGTCCGGCTCGACTACACGGAAATCCGCGCGCCTCTCAACGCCGTGGTGGCGCTGGATGCGGCGCGCGAGGGGGAAGTTGTAAACGTCGGTCAGCCTATTATCTCCCTGATTAATCCTGGCGATCTTTGGATTCGCGTCGATGTCGAGGAGACCTACATCGACCGCGTCCGGCTGGGCGACCGCTTCACCGTGCGCTTCCCCTCCGGCATGGAGAGGGAAGGCAAAGTTTTCTACCGCGGCGTGGATGCCGATTATGCCACGCAGCGGGACGTTAGCCGCACCAAGCGCGACATCAAGACGTTCGAAGTCCGCTTGCGGGTGGATAACCGCGACCGGCGCCTCTGGCCGGGGCTGACCGCCTTCGTAATCCTGCCGGCCGCCGTCACGCACCGGCCGTGAGGATCGCGCCAGAGGCGGGACGTCGAGAGGAAGGAACGGTAGCGTTGTGGCCGCCATCGAGGTTGAGAACATCTCGAAGTGTTTCAACGGCTTCTGCGCCGTGGACAATCTGAGTTTCGCGGTGCAGGACGGCGAAATCTTCGGCCTGCTCGGGCCCAACGGGGCGGGTAAGTCCAGGCCATGACTTCCGATCTCGACCTGACTGCAGCGGAAAACCTGCTCATTTTCGCTAAGCTCTATGGCGTGCCCCGCGAGCGGCGGCAACGCATCGTCCATGAATTGCTCCAAGCCGTCGAGCTCGCGAGTTGGGCCGACAAGCCCGTCAAGAATCTCTCCGGCGGAATGCGCCGACGCCTGGAGATTGCGCGCGGCCTGGTTCACGAGCCCAAGATCTTCTTCCTCGACGAGCCGACGACGGGCCTCGACCCCGTGTCGCGCATCTCCGTTTGGGAAATGATCACCAAACTCAAACAAGGTCGCGACCTGACGATCCTCATGACCACGCACTATATGGATGAAGCCGACAAACTCTGCGACCGCGTCGCCATTGTGGACCACGGCAAGCTGGTGGCGCTCGACTCACCCCTAAAATTGAAGGCTTCGATCCCGGGAAACAATCTTCTGGAGGTGAGCTTCTCCGCCGTTCCCGCGAATTGGATTGAGACCTTGCGGAAGCTGACCGATGTCGAGAGCGTCAAGGCGGACGACAACGTCTTTCGCATCGGCTCCAATAACGGGCCGCGCACCACCTTGGACTTGATGGAAGCGACCCGCCAAGCGGGAATTGAGATCACCTCGCTTTCCGTGCAGAGCACCACGCTGGACGATGTCTTCATGCATTACACGGGCCGGCAGCTGCGGGACAGCCTGCAGGAGGCCCCGGCGTATGACGTGAGCTTCATGTACCAGCGGAAATAGAGGAGGGCAGCGGTGAATCGTGTGCTGGCCATCATCGAGCGCGACATGCGCAAATTTCTCGGCAGCCCGACGCTCATCCTGGTTTCGATGTTCTTCCCGCTGGTGCAACTGGTAGTGCTGGGCTACGCGTTCGGGGGAAAGATCAAGAACCTGACCCTGGGTGTGGTAGACCAGGACCGTGCCCTCGAGACGGTGAAGCTGCGGGAAATGCTCGGCGCCGTTGCCGCCAATGCGCGAACCTTCGTCACCATCGACTACACGGACGCACAACAGGCCATGACCGACCTGCGCGACGGAAAGATCAACGGGGTGCTCAACATCCCGCCGGAGTTCTCGCGCCGGGTCCTGGCCAAGGATGCACCGCAAGTCGCCCTGATCGAAGACAATACCGATAACTTCTCGGTAGCCGCGCTGGAGGGCGTGTTTACCAGCCTGGCGGCCGCGTTCAACAGTGGCGAGGTGCCGCCGCGTGTGCCGTCGGGCGTGACGCTTTCGGTCGTCGAGCTTTACCCTTACGTCCCTTACATCCAATTCCTCCTGCCGGGATCCATCGTGCTGGCGATCTTTGTTTCGGCAATGATCGGAGGGGGCATTATCTACATTGACGACAAGGCACGCGGTCTCCACGAAGGCTATCTGGTGACCCCCATCAGCAAGTTCGAGCTGATTTTGGGCTTCAACCTCTCAGGGGCGATTAAAGCCTTTTTAGCCGGCCTGGTACTGACCACCCTGGGTTCGATCATCGCCGGGATTCCGGACCCGCTCGACCCCGCTCGATTGCTGAAGCTCTTGGTCGTCATCACGGTCACGGCGCTGGCGCTGATCAGCATGATGTTCGTGCTGATGGTGCGCGTGAGCGATCCGCTCGTCCCCCGCGCCACCTTCGGGGTGTTGAACACTCTCCTTTTCTTTCCGAGTGGAGCGGTTTATCCCGTCTACGGTTTCCCCACTTGGATGAAGGCGATTGCCACCGTCGATCCCTTCACGTACGCGGTCCACGCATTCAAGAGCCTGCTGCTCAAGAACACGCCTCTGATGGCCATCGCCGGCGACTTATTGTTTCTCATCGCCTTTACCGCTCTCACGATGGCCTGTGCGACGCTGCTGTTCCGGCGGACGCTTTGATACCCTACGCACCCGCGTGGTAACCTACTGTCATGGGTCTCTTCGACGCACAGCCCCCCAAACCCAAAAGCAAGCTCCGAAAATCCCTGCCGATTGCCGTGGTCCTAGCAATCGTTCTGGGCAGCCTACTTTACGTCCGGTTCCGAAATTACACCGAGGAGCGCGCCGTCGCCCGCTTTCTCACCACCCTTGAGAGAGGGCAATACCAGGAGGCTTACCGCCTCTGGCAGCCCAGCGCCTCCTATACCTATACCGATTTCCTTCGTGACTGGGGCGAAGTGGGGGACTACGGGAAGATTCGCGAGTTCGAGGTTTTGGCGTCGAGATCCAAAGGGTCTAACACCGTCATCGTCACCGTGCGGATCAACAAGGTCGATCCCCCCCTGGACCTCCCCGCGGACCGGAACACGAAAGGGCTTGCCTCCTCCGACTTACGGCAGAAAGCGTTCGGGGTTTGACTTTGGGCAGGGATACTATGGGCCGATTGTGTTCACATGCACCGCGTCCAGCAATTCCTCCAGCGACACGTCGGCGGTGCCGAACTTCAGGACCACGCGTCCACCGGCCAAATTAGCGAGCAGGGCCGCCTCGCGCAGGGTCGCGCCGGCGGAGCAAGCCAGGGCCAGCACGGCAAGGACAGTGTCGCCAGCGCCGGTGACATCATAAACGGGCCGGGGGATGCTGGGGATCTCGTGCACGGCGCCGTTCTGCTCGAACAAGGTCATACCTTCCGCGCCGCGCGTGATGAGGAGGTTCTCGCAGCCGAGTTCCGCGAGCAGCCGGCGCCCGCCGATCTCGAGCTGCCTGCGGTCGCGAAGCGCGACCCCTGCCATCAGCTCGGCCTCGCGCAGGTTCGGAGTGACCAACGTCGCGCCACGACAAATCTCAGGGTGCTCAGGCTTGGGATCAACAAGCACGGGCACGCGCCGCTGCCGCGCCAGAGCAGAGAGTCGGTGCGAGAGCTCTGTGGTCACCGTGCCTTTCTGGTAGTCGGAGATGACCAAGGCCTTCAGCTTCCCAACCCAGCGCGCGAAGCTTCGCGCAAGCGCGTTGGCGGTTGCGGAAGTAATCGGCGTGGGCTTCTCGAAATCCAGACGGAGCAATTGATGCTGGTGGGCAACGATGCGCACCTTACGCGGCGTCACGCGCCCGCGCTCAACCTCGAGAGCCTGGCGGGTGATTTGCCGTCGGCGCAGCAACTCTCGGAGACGCCGGCCGCCTTCATCCGGACCGATGGCGCCGAAGGGGATGGCATGACCCCCCAGGGCCGCGATGTTCGCGGCCACATTTCCGGCGCCGCCCGGGAAACCTTCGGCCACGTCGGGATCTCCAATCATCACCACCGGCACGGGCGCCTCCGGAGAAATGCGCGTGGCCTCGCCGCGCAGCAGTTCATCCAGCATAAAGTCGCCGAGGACGCCGATGGTCTGCCCGCGAAAGCCATGCACAATGTGTGTCAACCGTGTCCGATCCTTCGCCATCTGTACTTCCTCTTATTTTGAAGCGGGCTCAGTTTGCGCCAGAATCTCTTCCGCCGCCGATCGAACCTGCTCGAAGGTGACAGACAGGATACACTCCGGACGGTCGTAACGGTAGCACCGGTCCCCGGGGCAAGGGTTGCAGTCATAAGGGTTCTGCACGATGCGCCAGGGAGCCCGAGGCCGCCACGGCCCCCAGAGGGGCGAACTCGATGAGCCGAAGATCACGACCCCGGGGCGACCCACGGCCGCCGCCATATGCGCCGGGCCGCTGTCGTTGCCGATGAAGATTCGCGCGCCGGCGAGCGCGGCAAGGAAGTTGCCCAGCTTGGGGCCTTCCAGCCGACGGATCACGGCGCCCGCGGCCTGCTGCACGCTGGTGAGGGCCACCTCTTCACCCGGCCCGCACGAGTACACAACGCGCAACCCCCTCTCCCGTTCCAGGTATCCACCCAACGCGGCGAATTTCTCCGGCGCCCACTGCTTGGTGGCATAGAGTGCTGTGGGATGCAGTACAGCGTATCGGTCGTCCTGCGGAATAGCCAGACTGGCGCGCCGCTCCTTCCACCACTTCGCGGATTCCGAAGTCACCGTCAGCGATGCCGGAGGGATTTCCGTTATCCTGAGAACGTGAATTTCCCCATTCTTTGACTTAGCCATGGAGAGGGCGATCCTCAGCATGCCCTTCCAACCCGGCTCTGGCATCAGGGGCAACAGAATCCGATAATGGGCTTTCTCATCGAACTTCATCTTCTCCTCGAATAGAGTGTGCTTTTCTATCTCTTCAACCTTGTGGGGCACAGAATAGGCGTAATAGATCAACAACCCTATGAGCACCCAGATTATGGTGATGGCAAGGCCAACAGGGCTGATGCGGATAAATTGCCAGACAAGGACGAAATAG
>JAIQGH010000193.1 GCA_020072655.1 Terriglobia bacterium
AACCTCCGGTCCCATGCCGCAACCTGTATCCCTGACCGAGAGCTGAACGTAGGAACCCGGTTTGACTCTGAAGTGACCTCCCGCGTAGTCGGCGTCCAAGTTGGCGTTGCCGGTCTCAATCGTGATCTTTCCCCCTTGCGCCATGGCGTCGCGCGCATTAACGACGAGGTTGAGGATGACTTGCTCGATCTGGCCCGGGTCCACCTTAACCCGGCCCAGAGGCGCGCCGGGGACGGTGACCAGCTCGATGTGTTCACCGATCAGGCGGTGGAGCATGTTGTGGAGGTTGGCGACGACCGCATTCAGGTCGAGCACCTGCGGGGCCAGGACCTGACGGCGGCTGAAAGCCAGCAACTGCCGGGTGAGCGAAGCCGCCCGGTCAGCGGCCTTGCGAATCTCGTCGACGTAAGAACGCTGCGGGTGTTCAGATCCGAGGCGGTCGACGAGGAGGTCCGAATACCCACTGATGATCGTCAGGAGGTTGTTGAAATCGTGGGCCACGCCGCCGGCCAGTCGGCCGACCGCCTCCACGCGCTGGGTCTGGCGAATTTGCTCTTCGAGCTGCCGCTCGCGCGTCACGTCGCGCTGCACGGCCACGTAGTTCACGAGCCGCCCGGCGCCGTCGCGTACGGGCGAAATCACGGCTTCCGCCTCGTACAGCGTCCCGTCTTTGCGTCGATTGACAAAGCGCCCCGACCAGGCTTCCCCGCGCGCTAGCGTCTCCCACATGGTTCGGTAGAACTCAGCGTCCTGCTTGCCACTCTTCAAGATCCTGGGGTTCCGACCAACGACTTCGGGGCGGCTGTAACCCGTGACTCTCTCGAAGGCCGGGTTGACGTAGGCGATGTTGCCTTCCGGGTCCGTGACCACGATTGCTTCCGCGGCCTGCTCCACCGCTTGGCTCAGACGCGCGCGCTCCTCCTCGGCGCGCTCTCGGTCCAAACGCGCGCGCAACGACTCGAGCCCGTAGGAAACATTGGCGGCCAACTCGGTGAGCAGCCGTTCCTCCTCGGCGTCAAAAGCGTTGGGCTCTCCCGAATAGATCGTCAGCGCGCCCGAATGCTTGCCTTCCAAAAGGAGCGGCAAGCTGATCAGCGAAGCGTAGCCGCGTCGTGTCGCTTCCTCTCGCCAGATTGTGAACTTCGGGTCAGTCCGCACATCGCGCACAAGGCAGACCTGGCCGGTGCGCAGCGCGGTGCCCGTGGGACCTCGACCGGTCTCCGAGTCGCTCCAAGTAATCGTGACCCGGGAGAGGTATCCGTCTTCGTATCCCGCCCGGGCGACGGGGCGGATGGATTTAGCCGCGTCCTCCTCCCCAAATCCGACCCAGACGAACCGGTATTCACCCGCCTCGATGATGATCCGGCAGATTTCGTCCAGCAATTCCGATTCGCGAATCGCCCGAGCCATAGCGTGGTTGCATTGACTCAGCGTCTTAAGGGCGCGGTTGACCCTCCGCAGCTCCACTTCGGCGCGCTTTTCCTCCGTAGCATCCACCATCACTCCGCAGAGCTGCCGGGGACTGCCGTTCTCATCCAGAACAACTCGAACCTTGTCCCGCAGCCACACAACGCGGCCGTCCGCGGCGATCATCCGGTATTCGAGTTCGTAATCCCGGCCCGCCGCCGTCCCCTGGCGGCACGCGGCCAGCGTCCGTTGGCGGTCAGCGGGGTGGAGGTGCTGCTCCCAGAACTGCGGGAGCGTTAACCACTCTTCACTGGGAAAGCCCAAAAGCCGTTCCGCTCGCCGGCTGACAAAGGTAAACTGCAAGGTTGCCGCATTGGCCTCCCAGACAATGGCATCCACGGATTGGACCAGGTCACGGAGTCTCCGCTCAGAGGCTTCCGCCGCAGCCCGCAAACGCTCGCCTTCGCTCTGATCCTCGACGACGACCAGCATGCGCGCGTCCCCTTCCGCGTGGGCGACGCTGGTCAGGGTGATGCGCACGGGCCGCTTCTCTTGGCTACCCGGCAGCTCGATATCAAGCAGGACACTTTGCGGCGCTAACTCGCTCTCCGCAATGCCACTGACACGATAAGGCGGCGACTCGGCGTGGATGACCTCATCGAGCCGCCGCCCTACTACGTCCTGCGATTGCACGCCGAACAACTGGAGGAAGGTACGGTTCGTGGAAAGCACCCGGAGGTCGGAAGAAAGCACCAGCAAGCCCGCCGGGGCACTGTCGACAATTTCCTGGGCGTACTTCTGCACTTTGAGGATGTGTTGCTGCTGCTCGACCCGTGCTTCCAGAGCGCGGGCCTGCTGGCCCCGCCGATAGACTTGGAAGAGACCGCCAACCACGACCACGAGGAGCAAGGCGGCCAAGACTTCAAGCCGGGTATTTTGATAGAAGCCCGTCAGCGCCTCGGCGCGGTCGGTCTTGCGAATCAAGCCCCATCCCATCGCGGGAATCATCCGGGTCGCAGCGATGACGCGCTGACCTCGGTAGTCCCGAAACTCCCCGGCGGTCTGGAAGCCGCTGACCGCTGCGCTCGCCGCCAGACTTGGCTGGTCCAGGGGTAGCCGCAGGAAGGGGGATTTCGCGTCGCGGTCGCGAAGCGGCGAGAGAAACTCCACGTCGCGGCCCACGCGCCGCGCCAAGACCGTGTCGCCGCTTGCCGTGGGGCCTGCGGGCGCGGTGAGAAGCGGGAAGAGACCCGCCGTGGCGGACCTCTGCATCAAGACGACGCCGGCGGGCCGCCAGGCCTGCCCCTCGGCGGGCTTGAGCGGCCCGCGACCGGATTCCGCGTCACGCCCCCCGGTGTATACCGGCACGGCAAAAGTCAGAACCGCCGTGCTCGGAGACTCGCCCAGCAAGTCGATGGACGTTCGCTTGTTTCGCACTGTGGCCTGGGCCAGAGCAAGGCAGGGGCGGGAAAGCTCTGCTGAACCGGTCGCCTGAAAGTAAATCTCGCCGTCAGGGCCGAGGATATAGATCGCCGAATACCCATAGACGCTCGTGAACCGATCTATGAGCGCGTTCAGCCCGCGCTGCGCCTCGGGTTGAAGTCGCGGCCCTTTTCTGCCGCCCTCCGCCGCGCGCGAAACCAAATCCTGCACCGAGGGGAGGGCCGCCAGGACTTCGGCATCAGCTTGGCGTTCGTGGAGATAAATCGAGATCGCCCAAGCGCGGTCCTCGGCCAGTGAAGTTTGCCGCGCCTCCCAGGATGCCACTTCGCTTCGATAGTTCCGGGCGATGTGATAGGAGGTAAAGCCACCCACGACGAGACACGCCAGCAGGAAGACGACCAGGTCGGAGGGCGATGCGGGGAGCAGGATCCGCCGAAGCCGGGAGAGGCTGTCCTTTCGACGGCGATCCAGATCCTGCAGTCGGGACGCTTCTGGATTTGGGGGATTTGTCATCGCGTTTCTGCCTTGCCGCCGGGCGCCGAAGAGTCAGCCGGCAAGCGCGGTTCGCCCGCTCGCTACGATTCCGCCTCACACACTTCCTGAAGGCTTCGGGCCGGGATGGAAAGGACTCTCGGGCATCACCCGCACGGCACTGCGATGGCTGGCGACTTCCAGCCGTATCGTCTCCCAAGTCTGCTCAGGAATGGAGAGATACACGCGGACCACTTCGGGGTCAAACTGGCGGCCCGACTCGCGCTGAACCTCCGCTCGTGCCGCGGCCATCGGCAGGGCTCGCCGGTAGGGCCGATCGGAGGTCATCGCGTCGAGCGTGTCGGCGACGGCGAACACACGCGACCCGACAGGAATCTCATTTCCCATCAGCCCTTGCGGGTAACCCGTCCCGTCATAGCGCTCCTGGTGGGTGAGCACGATGGCCGCCGCCGGCGCCAGGAACGCGATGCGGCAGACCAGGTCGTAGCCAATCCGGGCGTGGGTCTGCATGATCGCCATTTCTTCCGGCGTCAGCTTCCCTTCCTTCAGCAGGATCGAATCCGGGACCCCAATTTTGCCGATATCGTGGAGGTAGGCGCCGCGGGAAATGTGCGTCAGTTCC
>JAIQGH010000194.1 GCA_020072655.1 Terriglobia bacterium
GCTGTCACCGGTCTTGTTGATGAAATCAGAGAGGACGATGGTGTCTTTGTCGGTCAGGCGAGTCATGGCCTGGCGCGAGCGGAAGTAGAAGGTCCCCCCGATGGCAGCCGCGACAAGTATCAGGGCAGCGGGAACAAGAACTTTCCAGCGTTTCCTGCCCGCTACAGGAACTCGGGTCGCTCTTACCTCGCTTGATGACGAAGGTCGCCCAGACTCTGTATCCCGCTTCAGGCGCTGTAGGTCAGCTTTCAGATCAGCCGCACTCTGGTAGCGCACCTTGCGGTCTTTCTCTAGCGCCTTGTTGATGATGTGTTCTAACTCCGCCGGGCAGTCGGGATTCAGTCGCACCGGAGAGGTCGGTGCCTTGTGCAGGATCGCATCGAAGATCGTGCCGGGCGAGTCGCCGCCGAACGCCCGTCGTCCCGTCGCCATCTCGTAGAGCACCAGTCCGAAGGTGAAGAGGTCCGAGCGCGCGTCCAGTTCTTCGGCCCGCACCTGCTCGGGTGACATGTACTCGAACGTGCCCACCACCATCCCCGTGCTGGTCAGCGATTCCTCGGGTGTGGCCGCGGCCGCAGTAATCTCTGCTTCCTTCCCGAGTCCCGAACCCCGAGTCCCCAGTCCCGTCAGTTTCGCCAGGCCGAAGTCCAGAATCTTGGCCTGACCTCGCTCTGTCACGAAGATGTTCGCCGGTTTGATGTCGCGGTGCACGATGCCCTTCGCGTGTGCGGCGTCCAACGCATCGGCAATTTGGATGGCCAGCTCGAGCAGCTCGTCGGTCTTGAACGCTTGGCCAGCGATGCGGTGCTTGAGGGTCTGCCCCTCCAGGCACTGCATCACGATGAAAGGCTGACCCTCGTACTCGCTGATTTCGTGAATCGTGCAGATGTTCGGATGGTCCAGCGCCGAGGCGGCGCGCGCCTCGCGGCGGAAGCGTTCGAGGAATTTGCGGTCTTGGGCCAGTTCTTCGGGCAGAAACTTGAGCGCCACGCTGCGGCCGAGCTGGGTGTCCTCGGCCTTGTACACGACGCCCATGCCCCCGCCCCCGAGCTTCGCCAAGATGCGGTAGTGGGAAACCGTCTGGCCAATCATCGTAGGATCCGGCCCGGAGGTGGTTCGCGAGGTCGCTTCGACTGCCGCCATCTTAGGCCGCGTTGCCAAGCAAGTCAACAGCGGGAGGCGCGGCTGGCGCAGAGCGCAGCACTGCAGTCGAGTTATCTGTGAGGAGGTGCGTTGTCAGTTCGGATGCCGCCGGCTACGAGGGGGCGGAAGGCGGACTGGATTTGCCGGTGGGAGGGGGGGCCGGTGCGGCGCTGGCGGCCCCGTGGCACTTCTTGTATTTCTTGCCGCTGCCGCAGGGGCAGGGATCGTTGCGGCCGATTTTCTCCTTGCGGATGACCTGCTGCGGTTTCTCCATCGTGGCCGCGCTGATCATGCGCATTTCCGCCTGCTCGCGCCGCTTGCGCCGCTGATACTCACGGATCATCGCCTCTTCCTCCTCGGGCGTCCTCAGCAGGAAGAGGAAGCGCAGCGCCTCGTCCTCGATGCGATCCATCATCTCTTCAAACATCGCGAACGATTCTTTCTTGTATTCGATCAGAGGATCGCGCTGGCCGTAGCCTCGCAGGCCGATGCCTTCCTTCAAGTGGTCCATCGCCAGCAGGTGATCCTTCCACTGCGCGTCGACGACCTGGAGCATGATCATGCGCTCGTGGGTGCGCATGCGCTCGGAGCCCCAGACTTGCTCGCGCTCCTCGTAGCGCTGGCGGACCAACTCCTTGAGCTGCTCGCTGAGCTGGTCGAGCGTCTTGGGATCGAACAGCAGATTGTGCTGCCGGAGATCGATGCCGAAGCGGCTCCAGAATTCGGAGTACAGGGCCTTGGTATTCCACTCGTCGGCGCGCTGGTCCTTGGGGCAGTAGTTGCCGATCAACCAGGTGGCCGAGCGGTCGGCGGCGTCGAGCAGGTACTCTCTCTGGTCGAGTCCCTCCAGGAGCTGGCGGCGCAGGCCGTAGACGGCCTCGCGCTGCTTATTCATAACATCGTCATACTCAAGAAGATGTTTGCGAGATTCGAAATTCTGCGCCTCCACGGCCTTCTGGGCGGCTTCGATGCGTTTGGAGATCAGCCGCGACTCGATGGGCACGCCCTCCTCCATGCCCAGCCTGTGCATGATCTTGGAGATGCGTTCGCCGGCGAAAATGCGCAGCAGGTCGTCTTCGAGCGAGAGGTAGAAGCGTGACGAGCCGGGATCGCCCTGCCGGCCGGCGCGCCCGCGGAGCTGGTTATCGATGCGCCGCGCCTCATGGCGTTCCGTGCCGAGGATGTGCAGCCCGCCGAGCTCGACGACGCGGTCGTGCTCGGCGTCGGTGACCTGCTTGAAGCGGGCGACGAACTCCAGCCAGGAGAGCCGCCAGCGCGTGTAGTCGTCGACGTACTTCGCGAAGAACTCCTGCGGCGCGTCGGCGGGCGGCCGCTCGGGCGGGTCCGGGTTGATGCCCTGCTCGCGGTATTTCTCCGGCGAGCGGCGGAACTCCTCGCGCGCCATGGCCTCGGGGTTGCCGCCCAGGAGGATGTCGGTGCCGCGCCCGGCCATGTTGGTGGATACGGTGACGGCGCCGATGCGTCCCGCCTGCGCGACGATCTGCGCCTCGCGCTCGTGCTGCTTGGCGTTCAGGACGTTGTGCTCCACCAGGCGCTCCCCCAGCACTTCCAGCAGGCGCGCCGGGCGGCACTGCACGGCGAGCAAGTAATCGAGCACCGGCAACTGCTTCTCGTTGGTGCTTTTCAGAAGCTCGAGCATCGGCGCCACCACCGCCTCGTCCACGGGGGGCGGCTCGCGGCGCGCGTAGTTCTCCGCCGACTGCCGAAGGAGCGCGCGTAGATACTCGCTGCGATGGCCGTTGACGCTCGCGCCGCTGGCCAGCGCCTGGAAGCGCCGCTCGGCGAGCGTCTTCTTCGCCTCCGAGGCGGTGATCCCGGCGCGGATCATCCATTCCATCGCCGCCGCGTGACGGGCGGCGAGCTGCTGGCCCCACAGGCCGAGCTTCGGCCCCTCGAGTGCCGCCGCGCGGGCCAGGTCCTGCAATTGCTGGGGCAGGAGGCCGCTCTTGCGCAACGTCGCGCTCAGCTTCTCCGATTTCTCGATGGCGATGGTTCCCACCAGCACCGGCTGGCCGCGCAGGTGGTATTCCCGGATCTCCTCGATGACCGCGTTGTACTTCTCCCGCTCGGTGCGATAGACGACGTCCGGATGCTCGTGCCGGATGAGGGTCTGATTGGTTGGGATAATTACGACTTCCAAGTTATAGATCTTCTCAAACTCCGCCGCCTCGGTTTCCGCTGTGCCGGTCATGCCGGCGAGCTTCTTATACATGCGGAAATAGTTCTGGAAGGTGATGGTGGCGAGCGTCTGGTTTTCCTGCTCGATCTTGACGCCTTCCTTGGCCTCGATGGCTTGGTGGAGGCCGTCGCTCCAGCGCCGGCCGGGCATCAGGCGCCCGGTGAACTCGTCGACGATGATGACTTCGCCGTCCTTCACCACGTAATCGCGGTCGAGCTTGTACAGCGTGTGGGCGCGCAGCGCCTGATAGAAATGATGGTTGTATTCGATATTCACAGGGTCGAAGAGGTTTTCGAGTCCCAGGGCCTTCTCGGCCTTTGCCACGCCCGACTCGGTGGGGCTGACCTGGCGATGCTTCTCGTCCACCTCGTAATCCGTCTTCTCCTCGAGGCGCGGGATGACCTGGTCCACGCGGTAATACTTCTCCGTGGATTCCTCCGACGCGCCGGAAATGATGAGCGGGGTGCGCGCCTCGTCGATCAGGATCGAGTCCACCTCATCAACGATGGCGTATTGGTGCGGGCGCTGCACGCAGTCGGCAAGCTCGAACTTCATGTTGTCGCGCAGGTAGTCGAACCCGAACTCGTTGTTGGTTCCGTAGGTGACGTCGGAGTTGT
>JAIQGH010000062.1 GCA_020072655.1 Terriglobia bacterium
GAGCGGCGGTCGCAGAGCGCCGCTCCAGCAACCCAGCGCCGGGCCTCAGTTTGGCATCGGCTGCACCACTCGGAGCCGCCTTTGTGCATCCCCAAGAACTACACGCCCTCGCTATCGAAACCTCCGAGGCCGAACGACGCGCCCAGGACGCCGAGCGCGAACTGATGGAGTGGAAGAAGGTCAAGTTTATGGCGGAGCGCCTCGGCGATGAGTTCGACGCCCTCATCATCGGCTTGACGAAGTTCGGGTTTTTCGTGGAGCTGACCGATCTGTTTGTGGAAGGGTTCGTGCCGCTCGACACCCTCGGCGACGACCGCTACATCTACCGCGAGCGCCTGCGGGCCATCGTCGGCCAGCACACCCAGCGTGCCTTCCACCTCGGCGAGCGCGTTCGCGTCCGGTTGGACCGCATCGACCGCATGGGGAACAAGCTGCAGTTCTCTATCGCTGACGGTGGAAGAACCTGACGGCTAGTCCTTGTAGAGCCATCCCCCGACGAGCGCGGCGAGCATCGAGCCTACCCAGAGATCGAGCATCCACCACAGCGGAAAGATCCGGTCGAACGGCGCCCAGGTCGCCACGGAGAGGTTGACGGGAAAGCCGGCAGCAAAGCCCACCAGAAATCCCACCCGCAAGGCCGTGAGCGGCCCAGGACCCAGCGTGGTGCGGACGGAGACATAGATCCAGGTAAACACGTAGGAAAGCAAGAACAGCGTCACAACCCAGTAGGCAAGGAATAGCGGGTAGCGCGGGTGCGGGAGCAACTGGCCCGTCGCCTGAGCCGCGGCATAGCGCGAGCCCAGGATGACAGCGTTGACGAGCAAGCTCCAGACCGTCCAGACGACGCCACCGGCGATCGTCCCCAGCACGACCCTCTTGGTATTTACCGGGGCCATAGGCCACCTCACGGAACAGGAATTGGGAGAAGCGTTTCCAACTGGTTGCGTATCCTATCGGCGCGGCGGGCCAGAGTCAACCCGCCACCCGGCGGGCGTCCTCGATTGGCACTCGGCTACTGGGTTCGGAATGGCTAATGAGCGGTGATGGGTGGAAGCCGTTTCCCCCTCTGCCAGATTGCGGAAAGTTCCTCTGTCTTGTGGATGTCCTCCAGCGGATCGCCGTCGAGGACGAGGAAATCCGCCTGTTTGCCGGGAGCGAGCGTCCCAAACTCGGAACTGGCTCCCAGAATCTCCGCCCCGGTGCGCGTGGCGGCAACGATGGCCTGCATGGGCGTCAACCCGGACTCCACCATCAATTGCAGTTCACGATGCTCGAAAAATCCCTGAAAGCGCAGAGGCGGGCCGGAGTCGGTGCCGAAACCAATCTTCACTCCCGCCTGCGCGAGCGTCTTCAGATTCCTGTTGGCCATTTCGAACGCGGCTCGCAGCTTGGGCAGGTCGGGATTGGCACGACTCTTGTTGACGAACGCCGGACTCTTCAGCGCCGTAAGCACGCTGAACTCGAGCCCGGCCTGGAATAGTGGATCGTCCAGCCAGCGAAGAGAGTCGGCATAGGCAAAAGTAGATTCCTCGCGGACGAGCGTGGGAATCAGGAAGACGCCGCGCGCTTTCATTGAGCTGATTAACTCGGCGTCCACGGCCTGGTCACGAATACTGTGCGCGAGACCGTCCACGCCGGCTTGGACGAGCCCCTTGGCGTCCTGGAGATAGAAAACGTGCGCGACAACGCGCAGGCCCTGCTGGTGAGCTTCCTCGATGATGGCGCGGTAGATTTCCGGCTCTATCTTTGGCATGCGTCCGAAACCGTCGTCCACCCAGATTTTGACGAAGTCGGGCTTGTGCGTCGCGAGCTCGCGAACGTCGGCTCGGGCCTGCTCCGGCGTTTGCGGCCGGTAGCGGTCCACAGCGCCTTTCACTTTTGGCGGGCCACCAGGAGGAAAGCCTCCCTTAACGCCAAATCCCCGCCCGGCCGTATAAAGCCGCGCTCCAGGCAGTTCGCCCGCACGCTGCTCGTCGCGCAGCTCGTAGACAGAATCCTGGTCCGTGCCGAGCGAGACGACAGTCCCCACACCGTAAGCCAGGTATTTGGCCAACTGATCTCGGACGTTTTCCGGCGTAAAACCGTCCGGCGCCTCATTGAAACCATCGCGCGTCTGGCCGAGGTGACCGTGCAGGTTGATGAGCGTCGGCATGATGGTCTTGCCGCGCAGGTTGACGATCTCGGCGCCTTCCGGGTATCGCATGGCGCCAAGCTTCCCAACGGCGCGGATTCTGCCTTCCTCGATGATCAACACAGCGTTGGAGAGGGGCGGCCGGCCAGACCCGACAATCAGCATCGCGCCTTCGAGGACGAGACTGTTTGTTGGTGTCTGAGCAGAGCACAAGGGAAACAGCGCCAGTGTCACGGCGACGAGCGGAAAGCTCCCCCTCCGCCAGCGATACGTCCTCCGGGTGCAGCTCGCGTCTCCGGTTTTCATTGGGAAGCCCTCGCCCGACCGTCTTCTATTCTACGGAATCGGTGCCCGTCAAGGAATAGTTTTCCTCGGCGCGTGGACACACCGTGACTCCTGTCGGGCAACCGCTATAATGGCACCATACCGCGGCGCCAGAACAGGAAGGAGGCGCTATGCCTCTCCAGATGCAGCAGATCGAGAAAGTCGATGACTATCGCTGGCTCGTGCCACGCGGCACCAAGCCCGGCATGTTGACGGATGCGCTCATCTACACGGACCAGCAGCTTCTGCAAGATCTGCTCAAAGATCTCTCCCTTGAGCAGGCGATCAACGTGGCCATGCTGCCGGGCATCGTCGGCCGTTCACTGGCCATGCCGGATATCCACCAGGGTTACGGATTTCCTATCGGCGGCGTGGCGGCGACCGATCCGCAGGAAGGCGGCGTCATCTCACCCGGCGGCGTCGGCTTCGACATCAATTGCGGTGTCCGCCTGCTCGCCAGCACGCTGACGGTAGATCAAGTCCGGCCGAAAATCCGCGAACTGGTGAATCAACTCTTTCGGGACATTCCTTCCGGCGCGGGCCAGAAGGGGTTCATCAAGATCTCTTACGCCGACCTCGATCGCGTGCTCGTTGACGGCGCTGCGTGGATGGTCGAGCACGGCTACGGCCAGGCCGAGGACTTGACCCACTGCGAGGAGAGCGGAACGATCGACGGCGCCGACCCCGCCGCCACGAGCGACCACGCCAAAAAGCGCGGACTGCCGCAGATCGGGACGCTGGGCTCCGGCAACCACTTCCTGGAAGTCCAGTACGTGGAGCGCGTCTTCGAGCCGCAGATCGCCCAAGCCCTCGGCCTTTACGAAAACGAAGTGGTGGTGCTGATTCACTCCGGCTCACGCGGGTTCGGGCATCAGGTGTGCACCGACTCTCTGCGCGAGATGGGCGAAGCCATGCGTCGCTACGGCATTGATCTGCCCGACCGGCAACTGGCCTGCGTTCCGGTCAGGTCAGCGGAAGGCGAAGCGTATCTCGCCGGCATGCGCGCCTCGGCGAACTTTGCCTGGGCGAACCGCCAGGGCATCACCCACTTCACGCGACAGGCGTTCAAGCGCATCTTCGGCGAAAAGGAAGAACTGCGCGCCATCTACGACGTGTGCCACAACATCGCCAAGCTCGAACGCCACACCGTGGGCGGCCGCGAGATGAAAGTGATGGTGCACCGCAAGGGCGCGACGCGCGCTTTCCCGGCTACGCGCCCGGAAGTGCCGGACGTTTACAGGCACGTCGGCCAGCCGGTGCTCATTCCCGGCTCGATGGGCACCGCGTCGTACGTTCTGGTGGGATGCGAAGCCGCCATGCAGGAGAGCTTTGGCACCACCTGCCACGGTGCGGGCCGCGTCATGAGCCGCACCGCCGCCAAGAAATCTCCGCACGCGCAAAATGCCGCCAAGCGCCTGGAGGAGCGCGGCATCTTCGTGCGTGCCGAGACGCGCGACGGCATCACTGAGGAAATCCCCGAGGCCTATAAGGATGTGGATGCGGTCGTCAATGTCGTGCACAACGCCGGACTCTCCAAGCGCGTGGCGCGGTTGCGGCCGATTGGCGTGATAAAGGGGTGATTCCTGCAGGTTGAGAGTCCGCAGGGCCTGTGTGTCGGCGAACTAGCTTCCTCGAGTATCGTCGGCGCACGACACAGCCAAGCTACCCGCTCGGGCAAGAACCAGTCCGAAATTACCTTGCACGTATCAGACTATTTGCCCACAGGGGCGCTCAATGCCCCTCTGTGGAAATGGTGACTATAAGTCGATGAATTCATTAACACACAACGGGGTACAACTTCTGATTTACCTATTGGAGGTCGCGGTGCTGATACCCCTTCGTTCGAGCCATGGATCGGGGGCATTGCCCCATCCCCTCTCCTCCTATCGCCCCCATCCCTCACCAGATGACACCTCGCAGAAAACGCACCCTGTTTCTCTCGGCGTATTGCCTAATTTCGGTCTTTCTGGCGCTTTTAACCTCCTGCGGGGGGTCCATCAACAGCCCCGCAGAACCTGATCCCCCGACGGCTTCCTTTTCCTATCTTAGGGGCATCAACCATTACACCCTCCGGACCGAAGACCTTCCGCTCATCCGTCAACTCGGTGGACAAGGCAAATTGTCCGTGAGGATGCCGTTCTATTGGAGAGATGTCGAGCCAACCAAAGATCAGTGGAACCTGTCTTACAACGACCCCTTCGTAGCGGTCGGCGAACAAAACCAAATTACCATCTTGGGTCTCCTTGGCTATTCGACCGAATGGTCAACGTCGAACCCCACAGGCTCTGCGGACGACTTGTATTACCCTCCCGCAGACAACCAAGCCTTTGCCGCCTACGCGAAAGCGCTGGTGGCCCGATACCCTCAGGTGACGGATTGGGAAGTCTGGAACGAGCCCAACCTCTGGTGCTTCTGGCGTCCCCATCCTGACCCCGCGCAATACACGGCCCTGCTGAAGGAAACTTACACGGCAGCCAAAGCGGCCAACCCAGAATGCACGATTGTGCTGGGCGGTCTTTCCTCCGGAGGCGGCTGGCAGGATACGATTCTGCCCGAAGATTTTCTCCGAGCCGTCTACAATGCCGGAGGGAAAGGCTATTTCGACGTTGTGGCGATTCATCCGTACAGCCAGGTTCAGCAACCCCAAGACTACCTTGCCGATCAGATCGAACGAGTCCGACGCGTCATGGAGGATTTTGGGGACTCCGCAAAGCCGATCTGGATCACGGAAATCGGCTGGTACACGCGCGGGGACCCAAGCGCGGTGGATGAAGCGGTTCAGGCGGAGCGGGTGAGGCAGGTGTTTTCCATCGCCGGGCAATACCCTTTCGTAACCAAGGTCTTCTGGTATCAACTGCAGGATTGCGGGAATGACGCCAACAATCCGCAGCAGAATTACGGATTGTTTCGCGCGGATGGAGGCGCCAAGCCTGCCGTAACCGCCTACGCAGGGCTATGAGCGCTGGAGCGAAGGGCTCACCCCTGCCAGGCTTTCATGCTCACTGCAGAGGCGCCAAGGGCGCAGGGACAATCCGTCGGCCCAAAGTTTCTCTGCGTCTCGGCGGTGATTTCCCGCCAAGCGAGAGATGCGCGCGGCAGATGGTCCTGACCGCGTTACGTCACAGGGGACTCTACTTCCCGGCTTTTACCCGGCGAGCTGTTGAGCCAGATAGTTCTCAAGCCCCGTCTGCTCGATGAGCGAGAGCTGCGTCTCGAAAAAGTCGACGTGCTCTTCCTCGTCTTTCAGGATCGTTTGGAGCAGGTCCGCGGAGGCATTATCACCCGCCTTGCGGCACGTAGCGATGGCGGCGTTGTAATCGGCGACGGCACTCTTCTCCAGCGCCAGATCGTTCTCAAACTGCTGCTTCACGTCCTTACCAATATTGAGTTTGGGCAGCTCTCCCAAGTTCGGCGTACCTTCGAGGAAGAGGATGCGCTCGATGAGAACTTCCGCGTGCTTCATCTCGTTGATCGATTCTTTCTTGGTGTGATCACTCAGGCGCTTGTAACCCCAGTTTTCGCACATTTCGGCGTGCACCATGTACTGGCTGATGGCGCCCAGTTCTTCCTTGAGCATCTTCTGCAGAATATCCAGAACTTCCGCTTTTCCCTTCATGGGTGTCGCCTCCTTCGCTAGGTTCGATAAGAAAGATTAGCGCATTCTCGGTGAGGGTTCCAGGCGTACGGGGGGTGCGCCGCGGGGCTCCGCAAAACCGGCTAGGAGCGAGAGTTGTTCTTCTTCTCCCGCACGTGGGCGATTAAGCTTTTCACGCTCTCGGCGAGCTGGACGACTTCCGCTTCGCCCTTGAGATCGAACTCAATCTCGTAGTTTCCTCCGGCCGCATGGTCAACGGCGGCTCTGAGGTCCGCCAGGGGCTTCACCACGGCGCGCGGCAGCGTGAAGCTGACCCAGACGCTCAGCACGATCGTCAAGAAGGAGACGATGATCAGCACCCATTCGGCACGGCGGACGAGCATTCCGGCCTGCTCGTGGCTGCGCTGCACGCGTTGCCAACCGCGCTTCTCCAGGTCCGAGGCCAGTCCCAGAATCTGATCGCTCGTAGTGCGCAGGTCGGCCGTCGCCTGCAGGACGGCAGGGTCATCCGCCTCAAGGGCGGAGAGCATCTGGGCGTCGAACGCCTCCACCCGGCCGCGCAATTCCTCGACCAAGCGGCCGCGGCTCTCTCGGCGCGAGTTCGCCAGGATGTCGTTCAGCGCCTGCTGGTGGGCCCGGACAACGCTGCGGATACGCTCGAGAGGTGTCTGCACGGGCTGCCCCTGCTGCGAGACCACGTCCTGGAAGCGCTTTCGGTAGAAGCTCACCAGCGCTTGCATCCTTGCCACCGTGGGGCGTTCAGCCGGCTGAAGTTCCCCGCAGGTGGTGATCATCTGCTCCAGTTGCGAGAGGGCTTGGTGGTTCGCTTCCAGATCCTCAGGATTGTGGAGGAGGAAGTAGTTCCTTTCGGCGCGCCGGGCGTCGAGCATTTCGATCGCCGCCTGTTGCGCGAGCGTAGCCACCGGAGCGTCCACGCTGACGATGCGGTCGACGATGTGCCCCATCGCGAACAGATAGTAGACGGCAAGCAGAATGACCGGGACCAGAATCAGCCGCACGACGGCGAGACTGTAGGCGACCCGGCGGCGCAGGCTCCCCCCGCTCGCAAATACTCGGAATGGCGGGATTGGCCGGCGAATCATCCCTCAGGCTCCCGGAAGAATCCGGACCGGATCGAAGACGCTTACTGAGGCATCGAGGGTCAAAGGACTAGCGCATTGTACGCCAAATCGTTAAAGACACAACTGTTTTCACAAGCCCCTTAAAGTCCCCCTCGTCTCGCGAAAGGCGCGAAGGCGGAACTTTTGGGGTACATTAGACGTATCTCTGTTGAAAGGCGACGTCAAGGTCGAAGGAGGGATACGATGTTCTGTCCCCAATGCGGAAAGGAATACGGTCAAAAAGTCAATTTCTGCTGCCAGTGCGGCACAGCGATGTTTACGCCAGCCAAGTCGAACAAGAAGTTGACCCTTTCGCGCCGCGACAAGAAAATCGCGGGCGTATGCGGCGGCTTCGCCGAGTACATGGACTTGGACCCCACGCTGGTCCGGCTGCTTTGGGTGGCGTTGATATTCCTCGGTGGCTGGGGATTGATCGCGTACGTCGTTGCGTGGATCGTCATGCCCGCGGCCCCCGAGGTCAGCGAATCCCGGGCGGCAGCTCCGGCAACGGCAGCCCAGCCTGCTCCGAATCCTTAACACCGGCCCGGCTGGTGCCATTCCAACTTTTTCGGACTAATCTGCGTGAGCCCGACCGCGTGTCGACGCCGCGCAAGGCAGAACGGGAATACGTAGCCTCATTGAGTTGGAACGGCACTGGCGAGATTGGGTCGTCCCGCACTTGCCCCACTTTGACGCTGCGGACAAGAGTCAAAGAGATCTTCTGCGCCGACCCGTGCGCGACCGGGCGGGGAGAGTTTCCACAGGAGGGGCGGGGCTTTCCACAGTTTTGTTGAGTTCTTCACAAGAATCCCACAAGGACAGCCCAACATTGACTTGAGAAAAGATGGGAGGATAATAAAATGACGCGCGATGCCGGGCACAACGACAGTCGATCGGGCATTTCCCCATAACCTCGAAGCGGAGCGCGCCCTGCTCGGCTCCATTCTCCTCGACAATGGCGCGCTGAACGTCGCGCTGGAAGCGATCAGCCAGGACGATTTCTTTTCGGAAGCCCATCGCCTCACCTTCGAGAAGATGCTGGAAATTTCCGAGAAGAACCGGACCATCGACCTGGTGACGCTCGCGGAAGAACTGGGCAAGGAGGGCTGGCTGGAGAAGGTCGGCGGGGCAGCCTATCTTGCGGCACTCACCGACGGGGTGCCGGTGGGCTCTCAGGCGTCCGTCACCGAATACTCGCGCATTGTCAAAGAGAAATCCATCATCCGGCGTCTGATCAACGCTTCGAACAACGTCATCGCGCGTTGCTTGGAAGCCACCGACGACCCCGAGACGCTGATCGATCTCGCCCAAAGCCAGGTCTTTGAGATCGCCGAGCAGAGGGTTACGACGGGTTTCCTGGGGATCCGCGACATTGTTAAGTCGAGCTTCGGCACGATCGACGTCCTCTTCGATCGCGGCAAGAGCGTAACCGGCATCGAAACGGGCTTTGTCGATCTCGACAATCTGACCTCTGGCTTCCAGCCCGGCGAGCTGATCATCATCGCCTCGCGGCCATCGCTGGGCAAGACCGCCCTGGCGCTCAACATCGCCGCGCACGCGGCGGTTAGCGGCAACGCGGTGGGCGTCTTCTCGCTCGAAATGAGCAAGGAATCCCTGCTCATCCGGCTACTTTGCTCCGAGGCGCGCATCGACAGCCACAAATTGCGGACCGGCTTCTCGAGCCGTGACGATTGGAACCGCATGACGCAGGCGCTGGGCCGGCTGGCGGAGGCGCCGCTTTACATCGACGATACGCCCGCCCTCAGCATCATGCAGATTCGCGCCAAGGCCCGCCGGGTGAAGGCGGAGAAAGGGCTGGATCTGCTCATCGTTGACTACCTCCAGCTCGTCACCGGGCACGGACGGTTCGAAAACCGCACCCAGGAAGTCAGCTACATCTCGCGGGGCTTGAAGAGCATCGCCAAGGAGCTGCACGTGCCGGTGGTGGCCCTTTCGCAATTGAGCCGGGCGCCCGAGGAGCGGCCCGGCCATCGCCCGCAGCTATCCGACCTGCGTGAATCCGGCTCGATCGAGCAGGACGCCGACGTGGTGATCTTCATCTTCCGCAAGGATGTGTATCGCCATGAGGGGGGCGAGGACGGCGAGCCCAGCGGCCGGACGGAACTCATCATCGGCAAGCAGCGCAATGGCCCCACCGGCAACGTTCCGGTGGTCTTCCTCAAACCCTTTGCGCGCTTTGAGAATGCCACCCGCGAGGAACAGCCTGAGCCGTAGATTGCTCGTCAATCACCCGCCCTCGGCCACGAAATCCTCCTTTTCTCCTCGTCGGCCATCCATTCAACGCCATCGGGAGCCCCATTGAACCATCAGACCCACAAGCTGCTCCGGCCCACCTGGGTGGAGATCTCACTCTCCAAACTGCGGCGGAACTGCGACCGGGTCCGCCAGCTCGCCGGCGCGCGGAGCGTCATGGCCGTGGTAAAAGCCGACGCCTACGGCCACGGGGCGGTTCCGGTTGCCCAGTGTCTGGCGGCACGCGGCGTGGACTGGTTCGGGGTCGCCACGGTCGAGGAGGCGCTGGAGTTGCGTGAGGCCGGCATCGCGCAGCCGATCCTCCTGCTCGGCGGGCTTTACATGAGCGATCCCGCTCACCTTATCGAGTATCGGCTCGCGCCCACCGTCTCTTCGACGGCGCGCCTGGACACCTACGCCGAATGCGCGCGCCGGCACGGAAAGCTTATCGAGTTTCACCTGAAAGTGGACACCGGAATGGGCCGCCTGGGATTGCCGCGCGACCGAGTGGTCTCATTTCTTGAACACTACCGCCGTCTCGAAGGGGTGCGGCTGAGCGGTTTCTTCACCCACCTTGCCTCGGCCGAGGACCTTGTGGCCTCGCAGACGGAGGAGCAGAGCGAGCGGTTCCGCGAGGCGCTGGCGCAACTCCGGGCGTCTGATATCGCCCCGCAGTGGATACACGTTTCAAACAGCGCGGCGCTCTACGCAGGGCTCAACTTCTTGGATGAGAATCTGGTGCGCGTGGGCGCGCTGTTCTTCGGTTACTGCCTGCCGATCGTTGCCGTGCCGGGACGAGAGGCGCCGCAGGTCGAGCCCTTCGAGCCCGTGCTCGTCTTCAAGTCTCGGGTGGTTTATTTGAAGGATGTCCCCACCGGCACGCCGCTCGGCTACGGCGCAGCCTTCCACACCCGCCGCTCGTCGCGCATCGCCACGGTGCCGGTGGGTTACGCCGACGGCTTGAGCCGCGGCCTCTCCAATCGCGGCCGCACGATCGTTCGCGACCGCTATGCGCGCATCGTGGGCAACATCAGCATGGACCTGACGCTGCTCGATGTCACCGACATTCCGGGGGTGGACGTCGGCGATGAGGTGATTCTGCTCGGCGCCAGCCCTCACTGCTCGATCACGGCGCTCGAAATCGCTCAGGAACTCGGCACCGTCCCCTACGAAATCCTCTGCTCGATCGGCAAACGCGTGCCGCGGATTTATGTGGATTAGGCGCCCCACCGAGGGTCCGGGCACTTAGGCGCTTTTCCCGCCTTGCTGCCGCACGGCAACCCGATTATCAGCCTAACTTTAGCGTCTCACTTCCGTCTAACAGGCTGTTGAAAAACCCGCGCGGCAAAGTAGCGGCAATTTCATATCCTCAGGTAGCGGCGATTTTAGATCGCCAAAACCGCTGGCGACGTAAAGTCGCCCCTACGCGCCACCGTCTCGTGAGCCAAAAAGTCCGCGGAACATTTCACTGTCCTGGCGCGTATCGGGGTATAGAATCCTGGGATAGGACTCTCGGAGGTAGGACGGACCTCGATGGCCAACAACCAGAAGAATGGTAGTAAGCGCCGACGCTGGATCATCTGGGGCGTCGTCGGGCTGGTCGTGGTCGGGGGAATCGTGGGGACCGCCCTGGCCTTGCGCTCCAACACGCCGATTGACCCCTCCAAGCTCGCCAAGGTGGAGCGCGGTGACTTGGCGCGCTCCGTCGTCGCCACGGGGAAGATCGAGCCGCTGGCCAAGGTGGAGATCAAGTCCAAGGCCAGTGGCATTGTGAAGCAGATTTTCGCGGATTACGGCGACCACGTGAAGGAGGGCCAAGTGCTCGTGGAGCTCGACAAGGAGGAATTGCAGGCGCGCGTCCGCGAATCGCGGGCGAATCTGCTCGCCGCGCAGGCTTCCTCCGAAGCCGCCCAAGCCACCTACGAGCGCAACAAGGTGGAGGCCGAGGGCCCCGACATTCCCTTTCTGAAAGCCGAGATGGACCGCGCCCGCCAGCTTCACGCGGAAGGTTTGGTCGCCAAACCCATCATCGAGAACGCCGAGAAAGCCTATCAGATCGCCCTCAACAAGCAGATGGCCGCGCAACGCACGGTGGCCGTCTCACGCGCGGACATCTCCCGCGCCAAGGCGCAGGTGGCTCAGGCTCAGGCCTCGCTCGAGAGCGCGGAGGAAGACCTGCGGAACTCCACGATCGTCAGCCCCATGGACGGCCTGGTGCTCTCCCGGAACGTGGAAATCGGCGATGCCGTAAGTTCCATCCTGATTCTGGGTTCTCAGGCGACGTTGGTCATGACGCTCGGCGACGTGAGCGAGGTCTACGTGAAAGGGAAGGTGGACGAGGCGGACATCAGCAAAGTGTATCTGGGCCAGCCCGCCCGGATTGTCGTGGAGTCGCTCAAGGACAAGAAGTTCGAGGGCAAAGTCACCAAGATTTCTCCCATGGGGGTAGAGAAGGAGAACGTCACGACGTTTGAGGTGAAGGTCTCGATCCACAATCCCAGCGGCGAGCTCAAGGCCAACATGAGCGCCAACGCGGAGATTATCCTGGAAGAAAAGCACAACATCCTGATGATTCCCGAGGCGGCGACCATCTACGACAAGGACCGCAAGACTTTTCTGGAAGTCCCGGATCCCAAGGCCGAGAAAGGCCGGCGCAAGCTTTCCGCCAAGCTAGGGATCTCGAACGGCGTGAAGACAGAGCTGCTGGAAGGATTGAAGGAAGGCGACCAGGTCATACTGCAGTGACGAGTGACCAGTGACGAGCAAATGAGCAGTCGAGGGTCGAGAGTCTAAGCGCTCTAAAGTTCGCTGCTCTCAACTGTTAGGAGGTTGCTGAGAAACCGTCGGGCAATGTCATTCTGAGCGAAGCGAAGAATCCCCGCAGGTGTAGAATCACGCAAGCACAGAGATCCTTCGCCGTCCCGATCAGATCGGGACTCCTCAGGATGACAAAGTCAGGGGTTTTTTTAGCATCCTGTTAACTCTCCACTCTTAACCTCTGGTCACTTGTCACTCGTCACTCGAAAGTGGTTCTTGCCATGGTTTTCCGCGATCTCCTGCTTGACACCCTCCGCACCCTGTGGGCGCACAAGCTGCGCACCTTCCTGACCATGTTCGGCATCGCCTGGGGAATTGTCTCCATCACCCTGATGGTGGCGGCCGGGGAAGGTTTCCACGTCGGATGGAAAAAGATGCAGGAGACCTTCGGCAAGGACGTGATGATCGTCTTCAGCGGTCGGACGAGCCTGCAAGCCGGCGGGCTGCGCGCCGGCCGCGAGGTCCGGTGGGAAGACAAGGATTACATCCCCGTCCAGCAGGAAGCGCCGGCATGCCGGTACGTGCTGCCGGAGTTAGGCAGGGAGGGCTTGAAAGTCCGCAGCCTCTACAACAATGGCACGCCGCTAGTCGTCGGATCACTACCGCCGTTTGTGGAGGTCCGTCCCGTCCAGGCTGGCGAAGGGCGGTTCTATAACTGGGATGACCAGGCGCAAGGGCGCCGCGTCGCTTTCCTCGGGACCAACATCAAGAAGCAGCTCTTTGGCACTCGCCCGGCATTAGGCGAGACGATCCACATCAACGACATTCCTTATACCGTGATCGGCGTCATGGAGAAAAAGGATCAGGATTCCTGCTACGACGGTTGGGACGTGGATAAAGTGTTCATCCCCTTCAGCGCCATCATGCGCGATTTTCCCGAGAAGCCGCCCGGCACCGCGCATACCATCGACCGGCTGCTGGTGGCGCCCAGATCGCTGGAGCTCCATGAAGACTGCAAATTCCAGGTGCGGCGGGCGTTGGGGCGTCTGCATGATTTTGACCCGCGCGACAAGGAAGCGGCGCCCATTTGGGACACCGTGGAGAACGCCAAGTCCTTCCGCGTCATGATCGACGGCCTCAAGTTTTTTCTCGGTGCGGTCGGGTTGACCACGTTGCTGTTGGGCGGCATCGGGGTCATGAACGTCATGCTGGTGGCGGTGCGAGAACGGACTCGCGAAATCGGCGTGCGCAAGGCGGTCGGAGCGAGTTCGCGGACAATCCTCACGCAGTTCTTCATCGAAAGCCTGATCGTTGTTTTCCTGAGCGGCGGCTCGGGCTTGGCGATTGCCTATGGCTTCTGTGCGCTCGTGAACCTGGCTCCTATGCCCGGGTTCTTCGCCGGGTTCCTGCCGACCTGGCACGTGGCCGTGCTCTCCTTTTTGCTGCTGGGGACGATTGCCGTGCTCTCGGCGCTTTATCCGGCGCGCCGCGCTGCGTCCGTGGATCCGATCGAAGCGCTGCGGTATGAGCCCGGAGGATGAAGGAAGTCTTCAGTTTTCGGTTTTCAGTTCTAGGATTGAGAGGAAAGGGGCATGCAGGACTTCAAGAAACTGAAGGTCTGGGAAAAGAGCCACGACTTAACCCTCGCCGTTTACAGGGTCACAGCGGCTTTTCCCAAAGAGGAGCTGTACGGACTCACGAGTCAAATTCGGCGCTCGTGCGCATCTATCCCGGCCAACGTTGCAGAAGGATGTGGACGAGGGGGGAAGGCAGAGTTCGCGCGGTTTCTCCAAGTCGCGGCTGGCTCTGCTAGTGAACTCGAGTACCACTTGCTGCTTGCACACGATCTGGGCTTGCTTGAGGACGGCAATCACAGCCTGCTGAGCGGCCAGGCGATAGAGCTGAAGCGGATGCTCGCATCCCTCTTGGAGAAAGTGAAGGGCTGAGAACTGACGACTGATAACTGAGGACTGCTTTCTTATGTTCCGCGAGATTTTGATTCAATCCTGGATCGCACTGAAGCGCAACAAGCTGCGCAGCCTCCTCACCATGCTGGGCATCGTGTGGGGGATTGTCGCGGTGGCCTTGCTGATCGCGTACGGCAACAGTTTTCGTTCCCTCCTGGTGGCCTCCTTTGATGCCTTCGGGAAAGGTGCCATCATCGCCTGGCCGGCGCAAACCAGCGAGCAGGCGGGTGGGCAACGAGCCGGGAAGCAGGTCCGCTTCGAGAAAGAAGACGCGGAACAAGTTCAGCAGGAAGCGACCCTGGTCCGGACCGTTTGCATGGAGACCGTCCGCTGGCTGCCCATAGCCTACGGGGAACGAGTTGCCAACACTGCCATACGCGGGGTTTGCCCCGAATATGGCGAGATGCGCAACGAGGTGGCTGATGTGGGGCGCTGGATTAGCCCCGAGGATCTCCTGGAGCGGCGCCGCGTCGCGTTCTTGGGAAGGCGCATCCGCGAGAAGCTCTTTAGCGGGCGCCCCGCGGTCGGAGAGACCGTGCGGATTGCGGGCATCCGGTTTACGGTCATCGGCACGATGGACGTCAAAATCCAGATGAGCAGCTACTTTACCAGCGACGACGAATCGGTTTGGATTCCCTACTCCGCGGCCGGCGACATCTGGAATACGCGCTACGCTTCGGTTCTGCTGTTTGAACCCGTCGCCCCGCAGTTCGAGAAGCTCGCCATGCAACAGATTCGAGCGGCGATCGCCAAACGCCAGCGCTTCTCGCCCACCGACGAGCGCGCCATTCTGATGTTCGGGCGGGAACAATTCCGTCCGATCATCGACGGGATCACGATCGGCCTTCAGGTGCTGCTGACCTTCATCGGCGCCTTGACCCTCGGCATCGGCGGAGTGGGCGTCATGAATATCATGCTGGTGTCCGTCGACGAACGCATCCGCGAAATCGGCTTGCGACGAGCGCTGGGCGCCCGCCGCCGCCACATTCAGGCGCAGTTTCTTTCGGAGGCGCTGGTGCTGACCCTCGTTGGCGGCATCATCGGCATCGGCGTGGCGTATCTCCTCTCCGCCGCCATCGGCACAATGCCTCTCTTTGGGGCCTTCGACAAGGAACAGGCGGGGAAAGGCGACATCCATCTCTACATTTCTGCATCTACTTTGGCCGTCTCCGCCGGGGTGCTGATCGTTGTCGGGGTCATCAGCGGCCTGGTTCCCGCGCTGCGCGCTTCGAGGCTGAATCCTGTCGAAGCCCTTCGCTACGAGTGACGCGAAAGGAAGGAAAACATGAACGCTCGCAAATGGCTTCTTCCCGTTGTTGTGTTCCTGACGCTCTTCGCGGCTGCTGGCCGGCTCGCGGCAGATGATCACGCAGGTTCCTTCGAGCGCACGCTGAAAGTGACGGGGCCGGTCGAGCTGGAAATCACTACCGGGTCGGGCAACATCGCCGTGCGCAGCGGCGATGCGTCCGCGGTTCAGGTCCGTGGAACGATCCGGGTCAGCCGGCGCGTCGGAGCGGAAGCAGCCCAGCAAAAGGTCCAATATCTCGAGAGCAATCCTCCCATCGAGCAGAGTGGCAACTTCATTCGCGTGGGCCGCATCCCGGACCCGGAAATGCGGCGCCACATTTCCATCAGCTACGAGATCGCCGTTCCCGCCGCCACGCGGCTGCGCTCCGAGACGGGATCCGGAGACCAAACCATCGAGAACATCAAGGGTCCGGTCAAAGCTTCAACGGGATCAGGAAGTCTCCACGCGTCGGGGCTGGAGGATGAGGCGCGCCTGACTACCGGCTCCGGCGACATCGAGCTGGCCTCGCTCGCCGGCGCTGTTTATGCGGAGACGGGGAGCGGGAGCATTCGCGCCGAACGCCTTGCCGGGCAGGTTCGCGCCCATACGGGCAGTGGCGACATCCACCTGGAAGGAAGTTCCATCGGCCCGGTGAAGGCGGAGACCGGCTCCGGGAACGTCGAGATTCACGGAGTGCAGGGCATATTGAATGCCCAGACCGGCAGCGGCAGCATCATTATCCAGGGGGAGCCGCGCGGCGATTGGAAGCTGGAAACTGGTTCCGGGAATGTGATGATGCAACTCCCCGCCCAGGCGGGTTTCAGCCTTTATGCGCACACCGGCTCCGGAAGCATCAACTCCAACCTCCCCATTACCGTTCAAGGGAAGCTCAGCCGGTCGGAGTTGCGGGGAACCGTCCGGGGCGGGGGCTCGCTGGTGGAAGTCGGGACCGGCTCGGGCGACATTCGCATCGAGTAACTGGCACTACGCGGCAAATGACGACGGCGTGCCTCGGCAGGACGTTGAGGCGGCTCGTCACGGGGGAGAGCAGAGGCGTGTGCGCTGCGGGCCTCCGTCATTCGACGACGCGGATGCGCAGCCCCGATGCCTTTGATCGGGACCCTGTCCCGATGTTCTTGATCGGGACCTTCACCCCTTGACTTCGGCTTCAGTCCCTACCTTCCGCAATTCCGCGGCAGCGACTTCGGGCAACAGCGAGTTGTAGTAAACCTCTTTGATGCTATAGGACTTTGACGTGGCGCGTTGCACGGGCAGGATCTCGAAGTGCCAGTGGTAATCATCGGCCAGCGATTGCCAGTGGCCGGCTCGCTCGAACTTGGCCGTGACGTTGGGCGAGGTGTGCAGCACCAGGTGGTAGGCGGGCGTGACAGCCTCCAGGCGACGGAGGACGGACTTCAGGAAGCGTCCAAAGCGGTATTGCCTCTCCCAGATCGCC
>JAIQGH010000063.1 GCA_020072655.1 Terriglobia bacterium
AGGACATCCTGCTCGATATCGACGTGCAGGGACACCGCCAGCTTCGGCGGCGGCTCCCGGAGGCGGTCAGCATCTTCGTGCTTCCGCCATCCTACGGGGAGCTTGAGCGGCGGCTGCGCCATCGGCACTCAGACGCCCCGGAGGAGATCGAGCGGCGTTTGAAGGATGCGCGACGTGAGATTCGCCATTGGAAGGAATACGACTACCTGATCGTGAACGACCGGGTGGGCAAGGCGGTGCGGGCGCTCCAGGCGATCGTCGGAGTCGCACGGCTGCGTCGTGATGTCCAGCGAGACCGGGCGAGCGAGATTGGGAAGACTTTTGGAGGATGAGCTAAATGGATTTGCCACAGACGATGGACAGTAAGTTTCGCTTCATTCTAATTGCGGCCAAACGGGCTCGCCAGCTCCAGGCGGGGGCCAAACCGCTGGTGCAGACCCAGACGAAGAAGGTTACAAAGGTCGCGCAAATGGAAGTCGAAGCCGGACTCGTGCCCTATGAGATTTTCGGGCCAACGGGAGAAAACGGCGACAAGGAGACGAAATCCAAGTCGGCAAAGTAGGGTACAGGATACCTGACGGTGCCGGGTGTTGGCTGTCAGCGATTTAGATTGGCTGCCAGCCCCCCCTGGCCCTGGAAGCTTCTTTATGCGCGTCGCACTGGGAGTGACGGGCGGAATCGCGGCTTACAAGGCTGCCGAACTGCTGCGCGTGCTCCAGGAGAAAGGGCTGGAAGTGCAGGTGGTGATGACCCGTCACGCCTGCGAGTTCGTCCGGCCACTGACCTTTGCCGCCCTCTCGGGCCGCAAAGTTATCACCGAAATGTTCGGGGGAGCCGGCGGCGAAGCCAATGTCGAGAGCGCCATCGAGCACATTGCCGTGGCGCAGGCGATTGAGGCGCTCGTGATTGCTCCTGCCACGGCGAATACGTTGGCCAAATTGGCCCACGGCATCGCGGACGACTTCCTCACCACGCTCGCGGTCGCCACCAAGGCCCCGCTGATCGTCGCTCCGGCCATGAACGTCAACATGTGGGAGCACGAAACCACGCGACAGAACGTGGAGACTCTTCGTGCGCGGAAGGTACGCGTCGTCGAGCCGGACGAAGGCTACCTCGCCTGCGGGATGACGGGAGCGGGCCGGCTTGCCTCAGTCGAGGCGGTCGCCCAAGCCGTCTTTGAGGTGCTGGGACTCCGGGAAGATCTCAAAGCGGAAACGCTGCTCGTGACCGCTGGACCGACCGAGGAACCTTTGGACGCCGTGCGCTATCTCAGCAATCGATCTTCGGGAAAGATGGGTTACGCTCTTGCGAAAGCGGGTCGGCGCCGTGGCGCGCGCGTCATCCTGGTGAGCGGTCCGACAAGCCTTGAGCCACCCGCCGGCGTCACCCTGGAGCGCGTCCGCACGGCCGAAGAGATGGCAGGGGCTGTGGTGGCCAACCTCGACGCGGCGACCGCCGTGGTGATGGCGGCGGCAGTGGCGGATTTCCGCCCCGCGGAGACTCGCGCCCGCAAGATCAAGAAGCGCGATGGCCTCCAGCAACTCCGGCTCGAGCCTACGCGCGATATCCTGGGCGAGATCGTCAAGCACCGTCGGCCCGGCCAGCTCGTCGTGGGGTTCGCCGCGGAGACGGACCACGTGCTCGAAAACGCGGCACAGAAGCTGCGGGCCAAACGCCTCGACTTGATCGTAGCTAACGATGTGACGCAAGAAGGCGCGGGCTTCGACGCGGACACGAATATTGCCACCCTGGTCTTCCCGGACGGCCGCCAGAAGGCGCTCGGGAAAATGGCGAAGTTCGACGTAGCCCAGCGTATCCTCGACGAAGTCGTGGCGCTCCGACAGGCCGGTGGCTAGGGACTAGGGATTAGCTCCCGAACTCGCGGGAGTTTTGAGAAGGCCGATTAACGTGCCCATGGACAGCAGACTGCGCGAAGACATTTCCGCGTGGCTGGAATTCTTTCGTGACCTCGGGATCGAGGAATTCTACCGCCGCGAGCCGGGGCTACAAATCGAAAGTGGAAAATCGAAACTCGAAACTGGCAAGGATTCGAAAAATCTGGTTGGCGGTGCGACAACCTTGACGGTTCCCGACCCCCAAACCCCGAGCCCCGAATCCCGCATAACCAGGGCCCAGCCGCTCAGCCTTTTCGAGGCGCCGGCTCCCCCGCGCCCCGAACGCGAGGCGCTCGAGGAGATTCGTCAAGACCTGGGGGACTGTCAGCGTTGCCGGCTGGCCCGCGGTCGGAAGACCATCGTCTTCGGGCAGGGGAACCCGCACGCCGAATTGGTGTTTGTGGGGGAAGGGCCGGGTGCCGACGAAGACGAACAAGGGCTGCCGTTCGTCGGGCGGGCAGGCCAGCTTCTCAATCGGATGATTCAGTTCGTGGGCATGAAGCGCGAGGAGGTCTACATCTGCAATATCGTCAAATGCCGCCCGCCCGGCAACCGGACGCCGGAAAAGGATGAAGTCGATGCCTGCTCGCCATTCCTATTCCGGCAGATCGAGGCGATAAGCCCGCGCCTGATCTGTTGCCTCGGCGCGCCCGCGATGAAAACGCTCCTGGGAATCAAGGAAGGGATCACCCGCGTGCGCGGCCAGTTCTTCGATTACGCCGGGACGAAAGCTTTTGTCGCCTATCACCCTGCCTACATTCTCCGCAATCCCCGCGAGGAGAAAATCCTGCGCGAGGACTTCGAAAGAATCCGCGAGTTTCTCAAATCACACCGCTGAAGCTATTTCTTGGCGGTGTATTTCACGCCTGAGAGTCCCTTGAAATCCGCGTCCATCGTCCAGATAGCGGCCCCGTGGGCGCGTGCCGTGGCCAGGACTACGCTGTCGGCAAGGGGTAGCTTCAAGTCGAGACTCATTTTGGCGGCTGACAGGGCGAGCGACCCGTCTAGGCTGACGACGCGCCCTTGCTGCATGAGAGCGATGGCCTTCAACGCATCACCCTCGCCCCGCTGCTGGAAAACCCGTTTGAAGACTTCCAGCAGGCAGATGGAGGGCACGATGAGGCGGTCGGTGTCTTCAATTGCGGGAGCAAAGAAGCCGGCGTTGGGGCCGTCGGCGAAATACTCGAGCCACGCGGATGAGTCAACCACATTCAAAGACGATCCCTCTCGCGCCCAAAGGTCGTATCAATCCCCTTCAGAAATCCGCGCATCTTCTTCATGGATCTGAGAGGGATGAACACCAGACGGTCCTCATAGAGGAAAACCTGGACTCGCTGACCCGGCCGGATGTCCAGCCTCTCACGCAGACGACGAGGGATGACAACTTGGAATTTCGGTGAGACCTTGACGGTTTCCATGCTTTAAGTTCCTAACGTTCGATTGCTCGTAAAACTCTTATTCAATCTATCTCATTCTCGTACAACATTCAACTCGATCCGCCTGCGCCCGCTGCTCAGAATGATGCTCACGGTTGCGGTTTCCGATGCTTCAGTCTAATCTGAAGCAGGAGCAGGGCGACCATTGAAAATGGAGATCAGACAACCTCGCGTGAACCTGAACGACAAGCTGTTGAATCCTGGCGTCCCGGTGACCTTGTTTGAGATTGTGCCCCCGGCCGCGGCACGGCCCGAGGCCGTGGATGCTGTGGTCAAGGAGGTGGCTAAGGTCCGGGACTTTGTGGATGCCATCAACATTCCTGAGATCCATGACGAATCGCGCGGGGCGAAGCGGACCATGCAGTTTGTCCCGCGTATGGAGCCGCGCCGGCTCGGCGCCCGCCTGCAGCGCGAGCTCTCCACGGAAGTCGTCATCAACCGCGTGACGGTGCACGATGCCAAGCCGCAACCCTGGTTCGAGGAGACTTGGCGTGAGTTCGGAATTCAATACATCATCCTGGTCGGCGGCGAATCGCGAGAAATCCGCTATCCAGGTCTCAGTCCTCTACACGTCGTCGAGCGAGTCCGCTCTACCGGACTACCGCTAACGCTGGGTGGAATTAGCATCCCCAGCCGCGCGGATGAGGCGGAGCGCATTCGCAGCAAGCAGGCCGCGGGGCTGGTCTTCTTCACAACCCAGATCCTTTTCGATTCGAATGACATTGTCTGGCTCGTGCAGCGGCTGAACGGCCTTGAAGCTCGCCTCTTTCTAAGTTTTGCGCCCGTCAGTCACCCCCGCGACCTGGAGTTTCTGCGCTGGCTGGGGGCCGACATTCCCCAGAACCTCGACCGGTTCCTGTTGGGTGCGGAACCGGGTTCCACGCGTGCCAAGGAGACCTGCTTCGAGCGCTCGCTCGACTTGGCGCAGCGTATCCTTATGGACGTCTTCGACAACCTGCCGCCCGACCCTCCGCTCCTCGGGCTGAATATCGAGCACATCAACCAACGGAACTTCGCCTCGGCCGTGCGGATGCTGGAGCGGTTGAGAAGTCTTTACACCAACCTGATCGCCTCACACAGCCGGGCCAGTCTGCCCTAGCGGCCCGTCGCGGTGTTTGCCGTCGAGTGACGTCCCGATGATGCGGTTACACCCGACGCAATGCGCGTGTCACCAGACGGCGACAGTGGCCGCCTCGGCGGGGTGCTTCCCAACTAGTTAATGGCCCTGCTCCTTGTTGAAAATACGACTTGCTAAAGGCGCTTGGACTTTGGCCTCATTTTTGCTATAGGAGTGAGGGAAAGCGATGGTCTCCACCGTTAACGACTCGATTAACTCCCGGAGGACAATGTGGCGCTGATTTGGTTTCGGCAAGCGCGGGATATTCTGAAAATCTTCCATCATGAGGACACCGGCCAGGATCTTGTCGAGTACGCCCTCGTCGCCACGATGATCGCTCTGGGGGCGTGCGCGGCGATGGGGATCGTGGCGAGCGAGATTAACAACGTCTTCAGCAGTGTCGCGGTGAAATTCAAGGCTTACGGGTCTTAGCCTGGCCAGTGGGTTGCGACTGGTCGGTCGCACGAGGGTGCCACGCGGCAGTCGGCTGGTTGCCTTGCGCCAGGTTGGCAGGCAAACTTTCTCCTTGCCCTATCCCCCTACCATTAATTCCCTCTGCCGAATAGAATGCCAGCATGTCGAACAAGAAGGCTGAGCCGGCGCCTTCACTGGTCAAGGTGGCTGTGTTCGCGGCTCTTCGTGATCCGCTGACCTACCGTGTGCCGAATTCGATGGACCTTCGCGTGGGGCAGCGCGTCCTGGTTCCGCTCGGTCGACGGCGGACGACGGGCATCGTCGTGGAATCAGCGGCGCGAGTCGCGCCCGGCATCCAGGTGCGCGAGGTTTTGCGCGTCCTTGAGTCCGAGCCGGTGCTTTCCCCCGAGCTGCTGACGGTGGGGCTCTGGATCGCCGAGTATTACCTGGCCCCGCCCGGCGAGGTGTTCCGCGCCATGCTGCCGCTGCGCGCGGAGACCCGGCGCGAGCGCCTTCTGGCGCTATCCGAGCGCGGAAAGCAACGGCTTCGAGACCTCGAATCGAGCCTGCTCGAGGAGGTTCGTGCGGGGGATGAAGCCAGATTCCTGCGGTTCGTGGCGGGGCAAGAAAACTCGAATGCGGGAGTGCCGCTTGAGACTGCCCGCCGAAAGCTTGGCATGGCATTCGCGGACCTTTTCTCCCAGGCGATGGCGGAGGGATGGCTCACGACTTCGGATGTCGAGCGCGAACGGGGCCGGCGAAAGGTCTGGAGTGTGCGCCTCGCCGGACCCTTGCCGGGCCGCCCCTTGCGCCTTTCCCCCGTGGGGAAGCGGATCATGCAGGCCCTTGAGCGCGGGCCCGCCGACGACCATCGAGCTCTGATCAAAGAGGCGCGAGCGACTCTGGCGCATCTCGGGAGACTTCAGAGGGAGGGTTGGATCGAGCTGCGGGAATCAGCGGGCACCGTCGAGGCGCAGGCGGGGATCGCCCCGCCTGCGCTTGCCTTGACACCTGCGCAGCAAGCGGTCCTCGATGAGTTGGTCGGCCTGATCGAGAGCCGTCGGTTTCATCCCGCCTTGCTTCACGGCGTGACCGCAAGCGGTAAGACGGAGATCTACTTGCGCCTGATTGAGCGCGCCCTCGAGCAGGATCGCACAGCGCTGATGCTCGTTCCGGAGATCGCCCTCACGCCGGCGATGCAGTTTCAGATCCTCGCCCGTTTCGAAGGCCGCGTGGCCGTTCTCCATAGCGGCCTTAGCGAATCCGAGCGAGACAACGCCTGGTGGCGGGCGCGTCGCGGCGAGGCGCGCGTCGTGCTGGGAACGCGCTCCGCGGTCTTCGCGCCCCTCGGCAATCTGGGCGTGATCATCGTGGATGAGGAACAGGAGGCCAGCTACAAGCAAGAGGAAACCCCGCGCTATCACGGCCGAGACGTGGCCGTGGTGCGCGCGCGCCTGGAGCGGGCTCTTGTGGTGCTGGGGTCCGCGACCCCTTCGCTCGAGTCCTATTTCAACGCTCGCGAGGGAAAGTACCGTTTGCTCAAGCTCGAGGAGCGCATTGGCGGCCGGCCGCTGGCGGCTGTCGAGATCGTGGACATGCGCCAGGAATTCCGCGAGACCCGCACGCAGGTGCCCATTTCCCGCCGCTTGAAGGAAGAAATCGACGCGCAGCTTCAGGCCCATGCGCAGACGATGATTCTGCTCAATCGGCGCGGCTATTCGTGGTTCCTGCTCTGCCGGAGCTGCGGGGAAAGCATCCGCTGCGTCAACTGCTCGATTTCCCTGACGTACCACCGGCGCGAGCAGCGGCTGATTTGCCACTACTGTGGATACACCCTGCCGATCCCTTCCCAATGCCCCACGTGCGGCAGCGAGTATCTTCAATACGTCGGCGAAGGGACGGAAAAGCTGGAAGCGAAGCTGGGCGAGATCTTTCGCGGCGCGCGCGTCGCTCGCCTCGACCGTGATGTGGCCCGGCGCGCGGGCTCCTACCGCAAGATTCTGGCGGACTTCCGCGAGGGCAAGATTGACATCCTGGTGGGAACGCAACTGATCTCCAAAGGACACGATTTTCCCGGCGTGACGCTGGTGGGGGTGGTGTCCGCGGACCAAGGCCTGGGTCTTCCGGATTTTCGCGCCGCCGAGCGCACTTTCCAGCTCTTGACGCAGGTCGCGGGCCGGTCAGGGCGTGGCGAGGCGCCGGGCCGCGTTCTCGTCCAGACTTTTTTCCCCGAGCACTACGCCGTCCGCCTTGCCGCTGACCAGAACTATGAAGGGTTCTACAGCAAGGAGATGCGGTTCCGCCGTATGATGCGTTACCCGCCGTGCGCGGCGCTGGCGAAGATCGTCGCGCAAGATACCAATCTGGAGAAGGCGGCGCGGATCGCGCGGGAGGTTGGCGCATCCCTCTCCCGCGTCACGAGTGCGACGTCGGGTTTCAAGGTTCTGGGGCCGGCCTCCGCGCCGCTGGCGAAGATAGAAGGCCGCTACCGCATTCAGCTCCTTATCAAATCGGATTCGCGGGCGCGGCTCAACGACGTGCTGCGCCGTCTGGTGGATGAATGTGAGCAGCGGGGGATTCCCCCGCAGTCGGTTATCATCGATATGGACCCGATCAGCATCATGTGAGTATTTGCGGGTGCCAGGGGTGATGAGGTAGATTCCTACTTGTCGGTGCGCGTATGGAAGAGGATTCGGGCTGTAGCTGTTCCGGAGGCAAGTTCGGCGGGGACGGTTTCGAGGAAACCTATCTCGGCATGGACAACCGTTTTGGCGAAGTGTCGCTCATTCGCTGCAAACGCTGCCAGCGGCTCTGGCTGCACTACTACTACGTGAACGAGGCCTTTACGGGTTCAGGGCGTTGGTACCATGGGCTGCTCGCGCCGGAGATGGAGAATTCCGTTACCGCCGACAACGCGCTGGAGATACTCTCGAAGCTCGCGTGGTATTGGTGTGGAGGGAGTTGGTATCACGGGAGTGTCGTGAAAGAGAAGGGGCCGCCGAATCTGTTTCCGTAGTCGGAAGACTTATCAGCGTCAGTCAGGAGTCACACGTGCAGCTCACTTCGCGGTTTGAGGACGCATTGAGGTATGCCGCTCGACTTCATGCCGAGCAATTCCGAAAGGGCACGGAGATTCCTTACGTCGCGCACCTTTTGAGTGCTGCCAGCATCGCGCTCCAGCACGGGGCCGACGAGGAGGAAGCCATCGCGGCGCTGTTGCACGACGCGGTCGAGGACCAAGGCGGCGCGGCGACACGCGAGGAAATCCGGCGGCGCTTCGGCGACCGTGTCGTCGCGATCGTCGATGGCTGCACGGATTCGGATGTGACCCCGAAGCCGCCCTGGAAAGAGCGCAAACAAGCCTACCTCGCCCATATCAGCGCGGCTTCACCGTCCGTACAACTGATCTCGGCTTCCGACAAGCTGGACAACGCGCGCGCGATTCTCGCCGACTACCGCAGCCTGGGGGAATCGCTCTGGACGCGTTTTCACGGCGGGCGCGACGGAACGCTGTGGTATTACCGCTCGCTGGTCGAGGCGTTCCGGAAAGCCGGTTCGAACGCGCTCGTGGAGGAACTCGACCGCGTGGTAAGGCAGATTGAGGATCTGGCAGGTGGCAGTACGTCCCGATGAACCTCATCGGGACGGCCCCGAGGCGTGACACAGGGCTTCACCGCGACGGATTCGTCTTTACAGCGCTTGGAGTTCCTTGCCGGGCTTGAATCGCACGGCTTTGCCGGGAGGGATGCTGACTTCCTGGCCGGTCCGCGGATTTCGCCCGATACCCGTCTTGCGGGGCTTCACGTTGAAGACGCCGAAGCCGCGCAGCTCGATGCGGTCGCCTTTGGAGAGAGCTTTCTTCATCGCTTCGAAAACGGTCTCGACCGCCAGCTCCGCCTTGGTCTTGGTGACGCCGGTGCGGTTGACGACCTCATTGATGATATCCAGCTTGATCACGCGAACCTCCTGAAAACACAAGGCTTTATCCTAGTGGGTGCGTTTCGGCGTTGTCAAGCCTTTTCGCCTGTATTATGATGCCCGGTCTCTTCCGGCCGGGAGCGGCGCCCTTCGCCCCCTGTTAGCAGTAGGATTCCAATCTCAACCGAGGTGCAGGCCATGTCCGTCAAGAACGACCGTTGGATTCGCAGGATGGTGAAGGAACACGACATGATCAATCCCTTCGCGGAGAGCCAGGTGCGCGAGGGCGTAATCTCTTATGGACTTTCGTCATATGGATATGACCTGCGAGTTGCCGACGAGTTCAAAATCTTTACCAACGTCAACAGCACGATCGTGGATCCCAAGGGATTCGACGCGCGGTCGTTCGTGGAGTTTCGGGGGCCGGTCTGCGTCGTCCCGCCCAATTCCTTTGCCCTCGCGCGCTCCGTCGAGTACTTCAAGATTCCGCGCAACGTCATTACCATTTGCCTGGGGAAGTCCACGTACGCGCGCTGCGGCATCATCGTCAACGTCACGCCGCTCGAGCCCGAGTGGGAAGGCTTTGTGACCATCGAAATCTCCAATACGGCACCGCTTCCCGCGCGCGTTTATCCCAACGAGGGCCTCTGCCAGATCGTGTTCTTCGAGTCGGACGAGCTCTGCGAGATATCGTATAAAGACAAAAAGGGCAAATACCAAGCCCAGCAAGGGATCGTCCTGCCGAAGATCTAATGCGTCGCAGGGGAGGGCTCCGCCCTTCCGCCACAGTGAGGGAACCGGGGAGAATGAAGTTCGAGGTTGTTGGGTCCATGTCAGAAGTGGAAGTCATGGCGGCGGGCCCCAGCATAAGGGTTCGTTCTTACCTCCGTAAGGCGTATGGACATGGCGGCCGGCGAAAAATGAAAGGGACCGCGACGGTGCGGCTTCCCAATGGTGCTGTCCGCCGGGTGGAGTTACACTGGTATAAGGCACACGGCGTGGGCAAGAGGGACGTGAAGATCAAAAGGTATCTGGACGAATGAGAAGAGCACAGACCAAGCCGTTCGCACTTTGTGTCGACAACGCCGACTATAAGGCCTCGCTCATTCCTGGCAAGGTCTATCGCGTTCTCCCGGATCCGCGAGCGGCGAAGGACGATCTGGTGCGGGTTGTGGATGAGAGCGGCGAGGATTATCTGTATCACAAGGATCACTTCGTATTTGTCGATTTCCCACCCGCGGTGAAGAAGCACATCCTCTCCTTGCAGGGGGCCGCCTAAACAGGGGCTCCGGCCGGTGAAGCTCGCGGATGTGTGGTCCATGTCCCCTTTTCATCATGACCTGCGGTGCCCGCGGGCGGGCCTAGCCCGCCCCTACTCGTGCTGCCCGCTACGCTAGCCGCCTTTCGCGCGTCTGTGTTAACATCAAGAGCTTTAAGAACTTGCTGGGGATGCGACTGTGGGCGCGAATTCTGAATTCTGAATTCAGAATTCTGAATTCCGAATACTGTGTCGAAGAGAGCCGAACCAATCCGGTCTGTGAAAGGAACGCGCGACCTGCTGCCTGCCGAAACCGGCTTGTGGCAGCGCGTGGAGGATGAGGCCCGCAGAATCCTCGGCGCTTACAACTTCCGTGAGATCCGCACGCCGATTCTGGAGCAGACTGCCCTCTTCGCCCGCAGCGTGGGCGCCGACACGGACATCGTCACCAAGGAGATGTACACGTTTGAGGACCGCACGAGCGAGTCGCTGACCCTGCGGCCTGAGGCGACTGCTTCCGTTGTGCGCGCCTACATCGAGCACAACCTGTTCAACGAGGGGGGCATTCACAAGCTCTACTACATCGGCCCGATGTTCCGCCGCGAGCGGCCTCAGAAGGGCCGCTACCGGCAGTTCTACCAGATTGGGGCGGAAGTGCTGGGCTCCGACCACCCGACGATTGACGCTGAGTTTCTGGAGATGCTGGTGCTTTTTCTCGGTCGCCTGGGGCTCAGAGAGTACAACCTGCTCCTCAATTCCGTCGGCTGTCCCAAGTGCCGCGCTGAATATCTGAAGGTTCTGCGCCAAGCCCTTGATAAGGTAAAGGACAAGATGTGCGGCGACTGCCAGCGTCGTGCGGCGACCAATCCCCTGCGGGTGCTTGACTGCAAGGTGGAGACGGATCAGCCCATCATCGAAAGCCTTCCGCACACCCTCGACCACCTGTGCCCGGAATGCCGCCAGCACTTCGACCGCGTTACGGGCGAACTGCAGCAGCGGGGCATCCCCTATCAGATTGCGCCGCGGCTGGTCCGCGGGCTCGACTACTACACGCGCACGACATTCGAGATGACGAGCAACGTCCTCGGCGCGCAGAACGCTTTCCTCGGCGGCGGGCGTTACGACGGGCTTTCCGAGATGCTCGGCGGGCCGCCCACGCCGGGCTTCGGCGTCGCGATCGGGGAAGATCGGCTGATTCTCGCCGTAGAACAGACGGCAAGCCTCAAGCCCGATGACCGCCTCGACATCTATGTGGCCTGGATGGGTGAGGGCGCGCTTCACCCTGCCTCGCAACTAGCGCGCGAACTGCGCCGCGACGGCTTGAGCGTGGAGATCGGCTACGAGCCAATGAAGCTCAAAAAGTCGTTGGGAATTGCCAGCCGGCTCGGCGCCCGGTTCACGGTCATTATCGGTGAAGGCGAACTCACCGCCGGGCGATTTCAGGTGAAAGACATGAGCACAGGCCAGCAAGAAGAAATCGAGCCGGCGCGCGTGGCGGCGGTCGTGAAAGAGAAACTGCAGAAAGGCTAAACGTGAAACTCGACCTTCTTGGGGACCGACAACGCACTCATTTTTGCGGGGACCTGCGCCAGTCGCACGCCGGGCAGACAGTTTTCCTGGCGGGCTGGGTGGCGCGGCGACGCGACCTCGGCAATCTCATCTTCCTCGATCTGCGCGATCACACCGGCATTACGCAGGTCGTGTGCAACCGCGAGGTCAGCCCGGAGGCGCACGACAAGGCCGAGGAAGTGCGCGCCGAGTACGTTGTAGGAGTCGAGGGCGAAGTGGTTCTGCGCGCGCCCGACACGGTGAATGCGCAAATCCCCGCCGGGGAAGTCGAGGTCAAGGCGAAAACTCTGCTGCTGCTCAACGAAGCGAAGACGCCGCCCTTCCCCATCGAAGACGAGATTAAGACGGTCGAGGAGACCCGCTTGCGCTACCGCTATCTCGATCTGCGGCGCGGCAAAATGCAGAAAATCATCCGCCTGCGCCACCGGGCGAGCCTCGCCGTGCGCGAGCACATGAGCGCGAATGGCTTTATCGAAGTCGAAACCCCTTTCATGACGCGTTCGACGCCCGAAGGCGCGCGCGATTTTCTTGTTCCCAGCCGTATTCATCACGGGCATTTCTATGCACTGCCGCAGTCGCCCCAATTGTTTAAGCAACTGCTGATGATCGCGGGCTGCGATCGTTACTTCCAGATCGTGCGCTGCTTTCGTGATGAAGATTTCCGTGCCGACCGCCAGGCAGAATTCACGCAGATCGATATCGAGATGGCGTTTCCGCAACGGGATGTGCTCTTCGACGTTATCGAGCAGTTGATGGAGAAGCTCTTTGCGCTGGTGGATGTGAAGGTCGATCGGCCGTTTCCGCGCCTGGCCTACGACACGGCGATGGAAAAGTACGGCTCGGACAAGCCACACCTGGGGTTCGACCTCGCCTGGAAGAGGGTCAACCTTCCAGACGGCGCGGGCGAGAAACTGCACATCATGCAGCCGCTCAAGGCGCTGCGGGTTCCGGGTTGGGAATCGGCGTCACGCAGCCAGCTCGACAAGCTCCAGGATTTGGCGCGCGCGAACCTGGCTGACTGGTTTTCCTACATCAAGGTGAGTGGAAACGAAATTCATTCCCCACTGGACAAGATCATCGGCGGCGAGGCGGTGCGCGCGCTGGCGAATTCGGTCGAGGCCGCGGCGGGCGATCTGGTTCTTCTGGTGAGCCTCAAGTCCAGTAGCGTCACTCGGCAAGCGCTCCAGCGGCTGGACGCGGCCTCCGGGGAATTGCGCCTGGAGCTGGCCCGCCGGCGCGAATTGATCAAGCCGGGGACGTGGAGTTTTCTCTGGGTCGTGGACTTCCCCATGTTCGAATACGACGAAAAGGAGAAACGTTTCGGGGCGATGCACCATCCTTTTACCTCGCCGCGCGAAGAAGACCTGGATAAGCTCGAGTCCGATCCCGCGAGCCTCAAGGCGCGCGCCTACGACCTGGTCCTGAATGGCTCAGAAATCGGCGGGGGAAGCATCAGAATTCACCGGCAGGATATCCAGAAGAGGGTTTTCGACGCCCTCAGCCTGACGCCGGAGAAGGCGCGCGAGCGGTTCGGCTTCTTTCTCGACGCGCTCGAAAGCGGCACACCTCCCCACGGCGGGATCGCCTTGGGCTTCGACCGCATCATCGCGCTGATGGCGGGAGAATCGAGCATCCGCGAAGTGATTGCCTTCCCTAAGACCGCCAGCGCCGTCGATCTGATGTGCGACGCCCCGGCGACGGTCGATCCGGAGCAGCTCGAAGAGTTGGGACTGAGCATTAAGAATTGATCCATTGCATCATTGAATCATTGGTCCATTGGAAGAAAAGCCCCACACCGTCGCATCTCAATGACTCAATGAAAAAATGAGTCAATGATTCAATCTTATGTCCGTGATTCGCATTTTACCGGAAGCTGTTGCCAACAAGATCGCCGCGGGCGAGGTGGTGGAGCGCCCGGCTTCGGTCGTCAAGGAGCTGGTGGAGAATTCTCTCGACGCGGGCGCGGGCCGCGTCGAAGTTGCCCTGGAGGCGGGCGGGAAACGGCTCATCCGCATCGCCGACAACGGCTGCGGTATGACGCACGATGACGCCTTGCTGGCGTTCGAGCGCCACGCCACCAGCAAGATTCGCTCCGCCGAGGATTTGTTCGACGTATCCACGCTCGGCTTCCGGGGCGAGGCGCTGCCCTCCATCGCCGCCGTCTCGCGCCTGGAATTGCAGACCCGGCACACGTCGGAAAGCGCCGGAACGCGTGTCGAGATCGCCGGCGGCCGGTTGCGCGATGTCAAGGAAGTGAGCTGGGCCGGTGGGACGCAGGTCGAGGTCCGCGATCTCTTCTTCAACACGCCGGCGCGCCGCAAATTTCTCAAGTCCGAATCCACCGAGCTCGGCCATATCGCCACATTTGTGACGCATTACGCGCTGGCTCACCCGCAGACATGTTTTCGGCTTAGCTCGTTCTCCAATGAAATCCTGAATGCTGCGCCGGTTGCCACGGCGCGCGAGCGCGTCTACCAAGTGCTGGGTGGGCAGGTGCTTGAGCAACTCGTTGAACTATCACCGGTTGAGCGACGCTTCCCTGCGGCTCCGCCCGCGGGTCTCGAGGACGAAGGGCAGCCGGAGGAGAGCGGACTCGCTCGGGTCACGGGCTTTGTTTCTCGGCCGGAGATCCAGCGGCTGAACCGCAGTCAGATCTACTTTTTCGTCAACCGCCGCCTGGTGCGCGACCGCTTGATCCTCCACGCCATCACCGAGGCCTACCGCAATATTCTCCCCGCCAGCGTCTTCCCGGTGGCCCTGATCTTTCTGGAGCTACCCACCGCAGAAGTTGACGTGAATGTCCATCCTTCGAAGACGGAGGTGCGGTTCCGGCACACGGGATTCATTCACGATTTGGTGCGCGACTCCATTCGCCAGGCGCTCGTGGCTGCGCGGCCCGTGGCGGCGTTTCCACTGCCCAGGGAGCGACGGGCGAGGGCCGACCTTGTCGCCGTCGAGGCGGCCGAAAAGCTGGCCGATGAACCTCCCTTGATACGCGGGCCGGACGAGGGGCTGCCGCGTGGGGCTGAGCCATCGCGGCGCACGCCGGGTGACGCTTTCCGGCTCTCGCCACCCGAGCGCGTGCCCGAGACGGGAAAGTTGCCGCTTGCAGGTGAGCCCTCTGGGCCCCAGGGGGCGCAGGGCCTTCCCCCGAGTCTCAGCGAAGCAGCCCTCTTCGTTTACTCGCCCACTGGACCGGCGGAAGACGCGGCGCCGATGGCAGACCGCTCCGGCGCTTCTGAGTTTCCGAACGACCTCCTGCCGCTCGGCCAGGTGCAGGAGAGCTTCATTGTGGCGACCAACGCCGAGGGGCTTTGGCTTGTGGATCAACATGCCGCGCACGAGCGGGTGCTCTTCGAACGGCACCTCCGCCAGCGGCGCGAGCGGCGAGTGGAAGGGCAGCGGCTTCTGTTGCCCATCGTCGTGGAACTCAAGCCCGGCCAGCAGGTGGTGTTTCAAGAAATCGCCGAGGAGTTGGCAGCGAATGGCTTCGAGGTCGAGCCTTTCGGCCAGCGCACTGTGACCGTCAAGACAGCGCCCGCCGAGGTCCGTTCCGAAGACGTGGAACGTCTACTGCTAGAGATTCTCGACAGCGTGGGCAGCGAAGCGAAAAAGCTTTCGCTCGAAGTCCTGCGCGCCAGAATCGCCGCCTCGGTCTCCTGCCACGCGGCGATCAAGGTCAACATGCCGCTCGACCGCGCCAAAATGGATTGGCTCCTGCGTTCGCTCGCGCGGGCCGAGTATCCGATGACTTGCCCGCACGGCCGGCCGATCGTGCTCCGCTATGGACTTAAGGAACTGCTGAAAGCCTTCAAACGAATTTGAAATTGGACCTGCTCCCACGAAATCACTTTCGCGAAATGGCGTGACCGAGTAGCATAGACTCACGGAGGCTGCCCATGAGTCACGATGAGCTTCTGGATCGCATTACGGTTGACCCCAGCGTTTGCGGGGGGAGGCCTTGCATTCGTGGCACCCGCATCGACATTGCGATTATTTTAGACGGCCTGGCGGAAGGTTTGACACCAGAACAGATTATTGACCATTATCCGCAACTCACTTTGGATGACCTTCGCGGCGCGCTGGCTTATGCCGCCGAGCTTTCAAAAGAGAACATCTGGAAGGTAGCTCCCGCCTTATGAGGCTGAAGCTGGACGAGAACCTCTCCCGCCACTTGAAGGCTTCCTTGGAAACGCTTCGCCACGATGTCGCCACGGCGTTAGAGGAAGGCCTCGCTTCGAAGGCGGACAGCACCATCGCGGATGCGGCAAAGCGGGAGCGCAGGATGCTGCCGACTCTGGACGTTGAATTCGCCAACCTGAAGAAATACCCGCCCGGCAACCATCCGGGCATCGTTCTGTTCCGGCCTCACAGTCTCAGCCCGCTCACGGTGAATCGCTTTGTCGAGGAGTTTGTCGCCTCGATTGAGCTAGGACGACTAGCAGGATGCATTGTGGTTGTGGAGCCGTCGCGGGTGAGGGTCCGGTGTCCCGAGGCAACTCCCACGCCGGGGGAAGTGCCTTGAGCTTCCCAGTGACGACCCCACTCGTGATCACCATCGACGGCCCCGCTGGGGCGGGGAAGAGCACCGTGGCGCAGATGCTCGCGACGCGGCTGGGCTTGAACTATGTGGACAGCGGCGCGACTTACCGCGCGGCGGCGCTGAAAGTTCTCCAATCCGGCGTGACTCCGGAAGACGAAGAGGCGGTTGCCGGAATCGTGGCAAAGTCTGAGATTGATTTTCGCATGGACGCTTCTCGCGCCGCGGTCCTCCTGGACGGACGCGACGTGACGGAGGCCATCCGCACGCCGGAGGTGACGCTGGCCGCCGCCCAGGTCTCGCGGCTGCCGGAGGTGCGCAAGAAGCTCATCGCCTTGCAGCGCAGCCTGGTGCGCGGCAAGGGCGTGGTGATGGAAGGCCGCGACATCGGAACCGTGGTTTTTCCCGAGGCGCCGCTGAAGGTTTTCCTAAAAGCGGATGTGGAAGAACGCGCTCGCCGGCGCCTGAAGCAAGACCAACAGGAGGGTCGAGCCAGCAGTCTGGACCAGACGGCTTACGAGATCGGCCGCCGCGACCAACTCGACGCGGAAAGAAAAATCTCCCCCCTCGTTCCCGCCGCGGACGCCCTGGAAATCGACTCCACCCGGCTCACTGCCGACCAGGTTGTCGAGCGCATCTTCCATGTGGCGCGT